>JACWAJ010000063.1 GCA_014874355.1 bacterium
CGAGGATGATGGGGCGGAATTCGACGCCCAGGTTGCGGAAAAGGCTGAACGCGAGATCGTGCGCCTGGAACGCAAGATCGCGGGACTCGGTCCCGTCAACGGGCTCGCACCCGAGCAGCATGCCGAACTTGCCGTCCGAGTCGAATCGCTGCGTGCCGTGCACATAGATGTCGCTCAGGCCGCTGCCGACGTCCGGGTGCTGGCCGGGCGTCTGGGCGAGTCCATCGAGCGGCGTTTCGATGCTGTCTTCGGAAGTGTTGGCATGCACTTTCAGGATCTCTTCCAAGAACTCTTCCCGGGGGGCCAGGCGACGCTGCGTCTGGAAGCGTTGACTTCGCCCGGCGAAGGCACGCCGGAAGGCCTGGATGGGGCCGAGGCTGCGACAGGTGTGCGGAGCCCGAAGTTGCCCGGTGTCGAGATCCTGGCGAGGCCCGCCGGCAAGCGGCTCCAGCCGCTCAGCCTCCTCAGCGGCGGCGAGCGCGCTTTGACTGCGCTCGCGGTCATCCTCGCCTTGCAGCAGGTCAACGCATCGCCGTTCTACGTCTTCGATGAGATCGACGCGCCGCTCGACGATTCCAACATCCTGCGCCTGACCAAGCTGCTCAAGCGGCTATCCGCCGACCAGCAGTTCATCGTGGTGACGCACAACCACGTCACCATGGCGGCGGCGGACGTTCTTTATGGGGTCACGATCGATCAAGACGGCGTCAGCTCGGTGCTGTCGGTTCGCCTCGCCGCTGCCGAGCAGCTTGGCGAGGTCTACGTCCGCGGGCACCGGCAAGCCGTTGTCGCCGCGGTCTGACTCAAGACGGTGGGAAGCGGCGAGGTCGTAGAACGCAGTCACCGCGAGTCGTGGTGGCGCCGGATGTCGCGCCGGATGGACCGTGCTTCGCTGGCATTCAGCGAGCAGGTCAAAGACAGCGTGATGCTGCGTCGCGATCTCGACGACGAGTTCTATGACGATCTGCTGGAGGTTCTGGTTGGGGCCGACACGGGCATGGGTGTGGCCGAGACATTCGTCTCCGCGTTGCGGTTGCGCGTCAAGACCGAGCGTATCTCCACTGCGGAGCAGGCACTTGCCGGTCTCAAGGCCGAGATGCTGGAGGCGCTGAACTCAAGAGATCGCCGGCTCAGTCTCGACCAGAGCCCGAGCGTTGTCGTCGTGGTGGGAGTCAACGGCAGCGGCAAGACGACAACGCTGGGCAAGCTGGCGCACCGGTTGAAGGAGGAGGGGAGAAGCGTGGTCATCGCGGCCGCCGACACCTTCCGTGCCGCCGCTATCGATCAGATGAAGGTCTGGGCCGAGCGCAGCGGTACCCTGGTGGTGACGCACCAACTGGGAGCCGACGCCGGCGCCGTAGTTTTCGATGCCATCGCTTCGGCGCAGGCCAGGGGGGCGGAAGTGGTGCTGGTCGACACCGCCGGGAGGCTGCACACCAAGAGCAATCTCATGGTGGAACTGGCCAAGGTCAGGCGTGTGGTTGAACGCGCTACCGGAGCACCACCCCAAGAGACGCTGCTCGTCATCGAGGCGCCGACGGGAATGAACGCCATCGCCCAGGCTCACGCGTTCCACGAAGCCATGCCGTTGACCGGCATCGTGCTGACCAAGCTCGACGGCACATCGCGTGGCGGCACGATCTGGGCCATCGAGTCGGAGTTGAATGTGCCCGTCAAGCTGGTCGGGCTGGGGGAGGGGATCGACGACCTGAACGTCTTCGACCCTGCGGCTTACCTGGACGCCCTGTTTGCGGGGGTACTCGACGTTCCCGAGGGGTGACGAGGGCGGCTCAGGCCCGCCCCAACGTCTCTGCGACTGCGTTAGCCACGTCCGCGGGAGGCACGTGAGCCCAGGTAAAGCTGTGTGCACTGCGATCCCTTTCGCGCAGCCCGGAACAGGATCCCCGGGTCCGAGGAGTACTTGACCTTTGCGTATTGGGTAATCGATGTGTCGGCCTGTGGCACCTTGGGTTCGCCTGACACGATCTGCGCCTCATGGTCGATGAGCCGCAAGACGTAGCTCCCTGAACCTATCCCGGTTAGCAGGGCATGCAACAGCGGATTCCTCTGTAGGGCTGCTAGGATGTCCAGGCTTTGTCCTTGACACCCCTTGCCGATCTCGTCTCCGCTGATCCGCGTGTCCAGCATCAGCGGTTGCTCGACGTCTATGGCTCCCTGTTGACCTCGCATCAACGAGAGGCTTGCCGGCTGCATCTCGACGAGGATTGGTCGTTCACCGAGCTGGCGGAGCATTACGGCTGCACTCGCAGCGCGGCGCATGATCTGGTGCACCGGGCGACAGTCCAGCTCGAACACTATGAGGCGCGGTTGGGGCACTCGGCCGAGTTGGCCCGCCGCGACGCTGTCGAGATGGAATTGAGACAGAAGGTGAGTGGCTGATGTTCGACTCCCTCTCTGAACGTCTTACGAACATCTTCGACCGGTTCAGCGGTAGAGGCAAGCTCAGTCGGGAAGATGTGGAAGCCGGCCTGCGCGAAGTGCGCATGGCTTTACTCGAAGCCGACGTCAACTTCAAGGTTGCCAAGGCGTTTGTCGAGAGCATTCGCGAACGCGCTGTTGGTAGCGAGGTGCTGGAGTCGCTCAGTCCCGGTCAGCAGATCGTGAAGATCGTCAATGAGGAACTGGTGCGGCTGCTGGGTGGCGAGCAACGTAGGTTGCGCTACAGCCCGCAACCGCCGACGGTAGTGCTCCTGCTCGGATTGCAGGGTTGCGGCAAAACGACGACGGCCGCCAAACTGGCGCTGGCGGTGCGCCGCGATGGTCACCGTCCCATGCTTGTGGCGGCTGATACGTACCGCCCGGCGGCGGTGCAGCAGCTCGCGAAATTGGGCAAGGACAACCAACTTCCCGTCACCCTGCCGCAGGGCGGCATGCTCCCACCCGAACTGTGCGCTGTCGGCGTTGCCGAGGCCAAGCGCCTCAACTGCGACGTTGTTATTCTCGACACTGCGGGTCGCCTGCAAATCGACGAGAAGATGCTCGACGAACTCAAAGAGATTCGCAAGCGGGTTGATGTTGGCGAAACATTGATGGTCGTCGACGCCATGACCGGCCAGGAAGCCGTCAACGTCGCAACCGCTTTCGATGCCGCAGTGAGCATCGACGGCGTCATCCTCACGAAACTGGACGGCGATGCGCGTGGCGGCGCGGCGCTGTCGATGCGTCAGGCGCTTGGCAAGCCAATCATCTATTGCGGTGTTGGCGAGAAACCGGCGGACCTGGAACCGTTCGCGCCCGACCGAATGGCGTCCCGCATCCTGGGTATGGGTGACATCCTCACGCTGGTTGAGAAAGCCCAGTCCAAGATGGATGAGCGCCAAGCAGTGGAGCTTGGTGATCGTATGCTCGCCGGACGGTTCAGCATGGACGACTGGCTGCAACAGATGCGCCAGCTTCGTGACATGGGGCCGCTTGAAGGTATCCTTGGAATGCTGCCCGGTGGGCGAAAGTTGATGCAGCAGGCCGGTTCGGCCATGCCGTCCGAGGGCGACCTGCGCAAGATGGAGGCCATTGTGCTGTCCATGACGCCGGGAGAACGCCGCCGTCCCGATATCATCAAGGGTGCACGGCGCCGGCGCATCGCGTCGGGTAGCGGCACCGAGGTGTCGGACGTGAACCGTCTGCTCAAGGGATTCGACCAGATGCAGGCGATGTTCAAGTCCATGGGGGGCAAGGGGAGCAAGGGAGTGCGCGGCAAGGTACGTGCACTTAGACAACTACAAAACATAGACCCGACACGGATCGGGGTTTGAGATAAGGAGAAGGTATTGGTTAAGATCCGGCTCAAGCGAATGGGCGCCAAGAAGCGGCCGTTCTACCGGCTTGTCGTAGCGGACTCGCGCAGCCCGCGCGATGGACGCTTTATCGAGGCCCTCGGCTTCTACGATCCTCTGCCGGCGCCGGCCAAGGTTCAAATTGATGCCGACAAGGTGCGTAAATGGCTGAGCATGGGCGCTCGACCGAGCGATACCGCACGTGCGTTGCTTCAGCGGCAGGGAATTTTGGCGCGGCCGGCAGGGGTTTCGTATCCGGCCAAGGCAGCTGTCGAGGCCAGCCCAGCAGTTGAGGCGGTCACAGAAACTGTCCCAGAGGCATCGGTTGATACCGAGCCTGTGGCCGGGGCGACGGAGGCTTGACGTGGTCACCGATTACGTTGCCCTGACCGAGTCGATTGTGAAGCGCATAGTCGATTCGCCTGACGCCGTCGAGGTTGTCGCAGAGTCGCGGGGCCGCACCACCGTGATCGAAGTCGCAGCCGCAGAAACAGACATTGGCAAGATCATTGGCAAGGGTGGCCGGAATATCGAGGCGATCCGTGTCGTGGTTCGGGCCGCTGGTTTGCGCCAGCATGAGCGCATTCAGGTCGAGCTTCGCGATGACGATGGGCCCGCCGTGCGTGATGCGGTCATGGACACCGAACTCACTGAGAGCGAGGAGCCCGATGCCGGCTGACACCATTGGGGGCGCTCCCACCGATATGTTGCGTGCAGCCTACGTTTCGCGTGTACACGGTGTCGACGGTGAGGTGCGTGCCGAAGCGCTCGGCGCGGACCCGGCGCGCTTCCATGTGGGACTCAGACTCACTCGCGAGGACTCCGGCGATGCGCTAACTGTGCGTTCGGTGCGCACGCTTGGCGATGGCAATGTGCTGCTGGCGTTCGAAGAGTTGCCGACTGCCGAGGCGGTGAAGGTGCTCCGCAATGTCTACCTGTGTGTGGAGCGCAGCAATGCGCGACGCCTGGGCGCGGACGAGTGGTTTGTTACCGATCTCATCGGTTTACGGGCGATTACCGAAAACGGTGAGGAAATCGGCACTGTCACCGACATCGAAACGTCTCCTGCCCACGACGTGGTTGTGGTCGGGGTTGGCGCCAACGCCAAGCGTTTCCCCATGGTGAAGGAGTTTGTCACGGCTGTCGACACCAGTGCCGGCACCATGACGCTGCATCCCTGGGATGAGGTTTGACGGCTATGCGTTTTGATGTTCTCACCATCTTTCCAGAGGTTTTCCCGGGACCACTCGGGATCGGTGTTGTTGGTCGTGCCATCGAGGCGGGAAACATTTCCGTCACCGCCCACGATCTTCGTGATTGGACGGCGGACAAACACCGCAAGGTCGACGACATTCCCTTCGGGGGGGGCGCCGGAATGGTGCTCACTGCACAACCATTGGTTGCCGCGGTGCGCCAGATCCGCTTCGAACGTCCAGGCATTCGCTGTATCCTGATGTCGCCGCAGGGGCGTGTCTTCGATCAAACTGTTGCCTCTGAGCTGGCCCAGGAGCAAGACATCTTGCTTGTGTGTGGTCGCTATCAGGGCGTTGACGAGCGCGCACGGGCCGAGATCGGTGAGGAACTGTCAGTGGGCGATTACGTGCTGAGCGGCGGTGAAATCGCTGCAATGGCCGTTATCGAGGCGACTTCACGCCTGGTGGCGGGAGTCCTCGGATCGCCGGAATCTCTTGTGGGAGAATCGTTTTCTGAGGCGACTGAAGGCGGCTTCGAACCTCCGCTATATACGCGGCCGGCCATCTTCGAAGACAATGAGGTACCCGCGGTGCTGCGAAGCGGCGATCATGCTGCTATCGAACGCTGGCGCCGTCAGCAGATACAACAGGCACAACGCCGGCACCGGCCCGATCTGGTCCGCTGCGGCACCACTTCGGGAGGTCAAAAATGAATGTAATCGACCTGCTCAAACGCGAGCAGGAGAAATCCGAAATCCCCGTCCTGCGAACCGGTGACACCGTGCGTGTGCACGTCAAGGTCATCGAGGGAACTCGCGAGCGAGTCCAGGTTTTCGAGGGCGTCATTATCGCGTTGGGCTCTCGTTCCGGCCTGGGCAGCAGCTTTACTGTGCGCCGGCTGTCGCATGGCGTGGGTGTGGAGAGAACGTTTCTGATTCACTCACCTCGCATCGACAAGATAGAGGTCCTGCGGCACGGTGACGTGCGCCGGGCCAAGCTCTTCTACCTTCGCGACAAGGTGGGCAAGCGGGCTCGGATTCGCGAACGTCGTCATCCGATTGGCGGCACCGACATGGTGATGCGCCGTGAGGATCTTCCCTTTGACGTTCCCGGTGCCGAAGAAGATGTTGAAGATGACACCGCCGTTGCCGAAATGCTCGATAACGGTGAGTTGCAGCCTGTTGCGCACGGCGAGGAGGTTGCGGTGGGTGCCGCAGAGGAATCCGCCGACGCCTGATCATCGGAGCGTCCCGTCCGCCCACCGGCCCCTGCGTCTGCGCGTAGGTGAAGCCGGTGAGGTGGCGGCGCTCGGGTACCTCCGCGGCCAGGGGTTTCGCATCCTGGCTACGGATTGGCGTAATCGTCTGGGGCAGATCGACATCATTGCCGAGGATGGCGACACGCTCGTCGTGGTTGAGGTCAAGACCCGGCGGGGCACCGGTTTCGGGTTGCCGCAGGAGGCTGTCGACTCTCGTAAGCAACGCAAGTTGCGGGCACTGGCAGAGACCTACCGTGCCGGTTCGGGTCGGATGGAGCAGCCCTGTCGCATCGACGTGATCGGACTGCTCGTTGACGCGGACCTCAAGGTTCGCTCCTGCACCCACATCCGGGATGCCGTCTCGGGGATATAAGTGGGAACCAATAGGGCAGGACGCCGAGACGTTCCGGTGATACACTGACATGTATGCTCGCGCGTGCAATATCATGTTCTGTCCGGGGGATAGCCGGGGTATCCGTTGACGTCGAGGCGGACATTGCCAGTGGTCTGCCTTCGGTCACCATCGTCGGGCTCACCGATCGCGCCATCCAGGAGGCGCGGGAACGCGTGCGGGCCGCGATTCGCAACACTGGATACGACTTCCCCGCGCGCCGCTTGACGATCAATCTGGCGCCGGCGGAGGTCCCCAAAGAGGGGACCGGCTTCGATCTTGCGATTGCCGTGGCCGTGCTCCGTGCCAGTGGCATGGACCTTGACCTTCGAGGCAGTGCCTTTCTCGGTGAACTCGGGCTCGACGGCAGTGTGAGGCCGATCACCGGCGTGCTTCCCATGGTGCGGTGCCTGGCGGCGACTGGTGTGCGCCAGGTGCTGGTCGCAGCAGGCAATTCGGCCGAGGCCGTGCTGGTGGGCGGGATCGAGGTGCTCGCCGTCGCCTCGCTGCGTCAGTGCATCGAACACCTCGACAGCACCTCGCGGCTTGTGCCCGTGACCCCGGGTATCGCCGAACCCGAAGGGCTCTGCGATACCGGTGACATCGACGAGGTCAGGGGTCAATTCTCTGCCAAGCGAGCGCTGGAGATTGCGGCCGCCGGGGGCCACAACCTGCTCATGCTGGGACCGCCCGGGTCCGGTAAGACCATGCTGGCGCGAGCGTTCGCGTCGCTGTTGCCGGAGTTGACGGGGGAGGAGTCGCTGGAAGTAGCGGCGCTGTACTCGCTTCGCGGAGCGCTCGAAGAGCGGGCCCCGACCTCGCGTCGGCCACCGTTCAGGGCTCCGCATCACAGCGTTTCCCGGGCCGGGTTGATCGGCGGTGGCATCGGACTGGCGCAACCTGGTGAGGTCAGCCTGGCGCATCGCGGTGTGCTCTTCCTCGACGAGTTGTGCGAGTTCCCCCGGGCTCACATCGAGGCACTGCGACAACCGCTGGAAGAACGTTTCATCACTGTCGCCAGAGCGCGAGGGTCAGTCGTGCTGCCGGCCGATATCACCCTGCTGGCAGCGGCCAACCCCTGTCCCTGCGGTTTCCGGGGTGACGCAGTTCGGCCTTGTACTTGCGCCCCCGCCCACCTGAATAGCTATCGCAATCGGTTGAGTGGCCCGCTGCGCGATCGTATAGACCTTGTGATCGAGGTGCCACGCCAGCCTTACCTGGAGCTGTTCGATGCGGGATGTGGGGAGGGCTCGGCGGTTGTATGTAGCCGCGTAGCCAAGGCTCGCAGCGTGCAACGAGACCGCGGCAGCCGGTCCAATGCTGCCCTCGAAGGGCGCGAACTTCTCGACTTCTGCGCCGCCACGCCTGCGGCGCTCAGCCTGCTGGCTCGGGCCGGCGAACAGCTTCAACTCAGCGCTCGGGGGTTCTTCCGTGTGCTTCGCGTGGCGCGGAGCATCGCCGACCTGTCCGGCAACGAATCTGTTGACTATGAGGCCATCGCCGAGGCGCTGCGGTTCCGACAGGAAGGCGTGCTCTCACGTCCAGCGGCATGACCCTCCTTGCCGCCGGACGGCCGGTCTCGACGGGTGGAGGGACATCCCAAACGGGACCCAACGTGCCGCGGACGCCACTGGCCGTCGCATGAGCGGTCAGGAATTTCGCGACTTGAGTAGAGGGGGGGATGTCAAACGCGACGTGTGCCGGGTTGGTCGCGGTGGCGCCGGGTGGCCTGCCGACCTAGACGTCCTGGGTCGCGATGCGCCGGACCTCTTGTGGTGGTTCGGCGATCCCTGGGTCGAAGGCGCGGCCGCCGTGGGTATTGTTGGCTCTCGCCGCGCGACTGCGGCCGGTCTTGCCGTGGCCCACGACCTGGGCCGCAAACTGGCGGGGCGTGGCATCGTGGTGGTGAGCGGCTTCGCGCGGGGTATCGACGCTGCCGCTCACAGCGGTGCCATCGCCGCCGGTGGCGTCAGCGTGGCGATCTTGGGCTGCGGGGTTGACATCGACTACCCGCGGGGTCACCGCGGACTCCGTGACGGCCTGGTGGCACATGGCGGTGCTGTGGTTTCGGAGTTCGCCTGCGGTACAGAACCTCACCGGGGCCACTTTCCCCGGCGCAATCGCATCATCGCTGCAATGTCGCATGTGGTTGTCGTGATCGAGGCGGACGAGCGCAGCGGGGCGCTCAGCACGGCGCGCTGGGCCGCCGATCTGGGGCGGGACATTTTGGCGATGCCCGGACCGCTGCACAGCCCCGCAAGTCGCGGCACCAACCGCCTCATACGCGACGGGGTGCGCCCCTATCTGGAGATCCAAGATGTTCTCGAAGTCCTGGGTCTGGCGGACTTGGCGGTCGGTCCGCCGACCAAGCCGGCCGATCACGGTATTGACCCCATTGTGGGACTGGCCAGCGGTGGTCCCACACATCCCGACGTCGTGGCCGCCCAACTCGGTCTTGGTCCTCGCGAGCTGGCCGTCCGATTGGCCGAGTTGGAGTTCTCGGGCCGGATTCGCAGTCTGCCGGGCGGTCTGATCGAGGCCTCAGCCCGGCTTTGAGGACTCAGCGCTATGATCTCCCGGCCGTGGACGCCGCCAACTGATGCATGCGTCGCGAATGGCGGCTTAGGCTTAGAAGAATGACCAACCGTCTCATTATCGTCGAGTCGCCGAGCAAGGCGCGCACGCTTTCCAAATTCTTGGGCGGCGGGGATACCGTCAAAGCATCGATGGGGCATGTCCGTGATCTGCCCAAGTCGAAGATCGGCGTCGATGTGGAGGGCGGATTCAGGCCGGAGTACGTCGTCATCGACGGCAAGGAAAAGCAACTTCGCGAGTTACGCGCTGCCGCCAAGAAGGCGGACGCAACCCTGCTGGCGGCCGACCCCGATCGTGAGGGGGAGTCGATTGCCTGGCATCTCGCTGAGGCGCTGGGCCTCCGAGATCCAGATCGCATCGTGTTTCATGAGATCACTAAGGGAGCCGTGGATAAGGCGCTGGCGCAGCCGCGCAAGATCGACCGCGCCTTGGTGGCGGCGCAGGAGGCGCGGCGTGTGATCGACCGCCTCGTCGGCTACCAGCTCAGTCCGCTGCTTTGGCGGAAAGTGCGTCGCGGGCTCTCCGCCGGGCGGGTCCAGTCGGTGGCGGTCAGGCTTGTGGTGGATCGTGAGGCTGAAATCGATGCCTTTGTGGCCAAGGAGTCTTGGACGGTCGACGCCTTGCTGCATCACGGTGATGCGGACTTCAAGGCACGCCTGCTCGGCCACAAGGACGACGTCGCCAAGCGAGGCGCAGGCCGCAAGGCCAAGGCCGGCAAGCAAGACGATGCGGCCGACGAGGAAACGCGTTCTGCACTTGCCACGGCACAGGCGGCCACCGCTGTGGCAGAGGCATTGGGATTCAACTCCGACGGCACGCCGACTGCCGCCGCCGCGCGTTTTGTCGTCGACTCGATCGACACCAGCGAGACGTCGCGCTCGGCCCCACTGCCGTACACGACGAGCACGTTGCAGCAGGACGCCAGCGTCAGACTTCGCTATTCGCCGCGGCGCACCATGAGCCTGGCTCAGCAGCTTTACGAGGGCGTCGACGTCGGCAGTCAAGGTTCGGTGGGCCTCATCACCTACATGCGTACCGACTCGACTCGGATCAGCGACATCGCCCGTGGCAGTGCCGTCGATCACATCAGCGCCACCTATGGGGCCGAGTACGTTCGCAACGGCCCTGCTCGTGGCGCCAAGCTCAAGCCCGGCCAGACCATCCAGGATGCACATGAGGCGATTCGTCCCACCGACATCACCCGCACGCCGGATTCCGTCAAGGCGGCACTGAAACCAGAGCAGTACCGGCTCTACGAACTCATCTGGAGGCGTTTTACCGCCAGCCAGATGGCTGCCGCAAAGTTCAACAACACCCGGGCGCTGATCGGGGCCGGCGACTACGTTTTCCGGGCCTCTGGATCGGTTCTGGTCTTCGATGGATTCCAGCGCGTTTGGAAGCGTGAGGACGACAAGGAAGGCGCGCGTCTGCCGCGTTTGACCCTTCACGGCAGCCTCGACTGCCGTGGCCTGGAACTGGAACAGCACTTCACGCAACCACCGCCCCGCTATACCGAGGCGTCGTTGATCAAGGAGATGGAGGAGCGCGGCATCGGCCGGCCGTCGACTTACGCACCCACTAT
Organism: bacterium; assembly: GCA_014874355.1. GTDB lineage: Bacteria > Chloroflexota > Dormibacteria > Aeolococcales > Aeolococcaceae > JACWAJ01. The sequence goes on from JACWAJ010000063.1 coordinate 10,814, forward strand.
CGACACCATTCAGGAGCGCAAATACGTGCGTCAGGAGGAGCGACGGCTCCATCCGACCGAACTCGGCAAGACCGTCGATTCGGTGCTGCGCCAGCACTTCCCGGCCATCGTCGACGTCGATTTCACCGCCGACTTGGAAAAGCGCCTCGACGCCATCGAAGGGGGGACACGCGAGTTCGCGCCGACGGTTCGGGAATGGTACGACCCCTTCGCCAAGACTCTGGCGCAAGCCGAGCAGACGATGGAGCGGGTCAGGGTTCCCGCCAAGGGCACCGGCGAACCATGCCCCGAATGTGAGGTTGGGGAACTTGTCGTTCGGGAGGGCAAGTTCGGTGAGTTCGTGGGTTGCTCTCGGTATCCCGAGTGCAGCTACATCAAGGATCGCAAGGCGTTGACTGCCGAGAGCCTCGGTGAGGACTGTCCGCAGTGCGGCAAGCCGCTGGTTCGTCGCACCGGCCGGCGCGGTCCCTTTGTCGGCTGTTCGGGATATCCCACCTGCCGCTACGTCAGAGACGGCAACCAAGGTGCCGGCGAAGGTCAGCCCGCGGTCGATCTGGGAACTTGTCCCGAGTGCAGCAAACCTCTGGCACGCAAGATGGGTCGGCGTGGCCCCTTCATAGGTTGTACCGGCTATCCGGGGTGCCGCTATATCCAGGGTTCAGTTCCGCCTACGGCCGCAGAGGGCGGCGCGACGGCGGCCGCGCGCAGTGCTGCCGAACCAACCGGCGAGAATTGCCCGGAGTGTGGCCAGCCACTGGTCAAGCGGGTGGGCCGGTTCGGTCCCTTTGTCAGCTGCTCGGGCTATCCGAAGTGCAAGTACCGGCCGCCCAAGAACGCTGCTGGGCCTGCTGCGTGACCGAGCCTCGCGCCCACGCCACCACGATCGTCGCAGTCAAGCGCGGCGGCGGAGTCGCCATTGCCGGTGATGGACAGGTCACGGTTGGCGATGTCGTCATGAAGCATCACGCCACCAAGGTGCGCCGGCTCTTCCGCGACCGCGTCGTGATTGGCTTTGCGGGTGCTGTGGCCGATGCTTTCGCGCTCTTCGACAAATTCGAGCAGCACTTGGAGAAACACCAGGGGCATTTGCTGCGTTCCAGTGTGGCGCTCAGCAAGGAGTGGCGCACGGACAAGTACCTGCGACATCTCGAGGCGATGCTCATCGTAACCAATGGGGCGCAGTTGCTCGTGCTCAGTGGCGAGGGCGAGATCATCGAGCCCGATGACGACATTGCCTCGATTGGGAGCGGTGGTCCGTATGCCCACTCTGCGGCCTTGGCCTTGCTGGAGAACACAGAGCTTGGCGCCGAGGAAATCGCGCGGCGCTCCCTCGAAATCGCCGCGCAACTGTGCATCTACACCAACGATTCGATCACCGTCGAATGGATCACGCCTTCGCTGGAGGCGGCCACGTGATTTTGCCGCCACCCCCAACTGGAGACCCCGATGCTCCGGCAGTCGAGGCTCCCACAGCTGCACTCGCAGGTGAGGTCGCACCGGATTGGCGACCTTCAAACGACGAAAGCAACGCCGCGCCGGAACTCGCTGCGGTGGATCCGGCTGTCGACGACCTGCTGCTGCCCGCTGCCATCGTGCAGCGCCTAGACGCCTACATCATCGGCCAGCATGCCGCCAAACGCGCGGTGGCGATAGCCCTGCGCAATCGCTTGCGTCGCCAGCGTCTGCCCGAGGAACTCCGCTACGAGGTGCTACCCAAGAACATCCTCATGATCGGACCCACCGGGGTGGGCAAGACCGAGATTGCCAGGCGTTTGGCTCGGCTGACGCGTTCGCCCTTCATCAAGATCGAGGCCACCAAGTTCACCGAGGTCGGCTATGTCGGGCGTGACGTCGAGTCGATGATCCGAGACATCCTCGAACAGACCATCACCGAGGTGCATAACGGTCGCGTGTTCGACGTCGAGAGCAAGGCCCAGGAGCTTGCCGATCAGCGCATCCTCGACGCCTTGGTCGAGGCCGATGAGAAGGCGGTTGCGGAACGGACCGGCAGTGACGCGCCAGTAGACGAGCGTGCCAAGAGCCGGCGGCGTCGGTTGCTCCGCACCCGCCTGCGCCGCAAGCTCGGTGCCAAGGCACTCGAGGAACGCTACATCGACATCGAAGTCGAGGAGCCCTACCAACCACCGTTCGAGGGCTTTGCCGGCAGCGGACTGGAAGAGATGGGGGTTTCTCTGTCGGACTTCTTCTCGCAAATGGCTCCGCCCCGGCACAAGCAGAAGCGGATGACGGTTGCCGATGCCCGCCAGGTCATCGTCCAAGAGGAGACCGACCGTCTCATCGATATGGATCGTGTGTACGACGAGGCCATCCGGGCGGTGGAGGACGACGGCATCATCTTCATCGACGAGGTCGACAAGATCTGCGGTCGTAGTGGGGAGACGGGCCCCGACGTCAGCGGCGAGGGAGTGCAGCGCGACCTCCTGCCCATCCTCGAGGGCTCGACCGTGCAGACCCGCTACGGGCCTGTGCACACCGACCACATCCTCTTCGTCGCCGCCGGGGCATTCAACGTGGCGCGTCCGGCGGAGCTCATCCCCGAGTTCCAGGGTCGGTTCCCCATCCGCGTCGAGCTGCAGGCGCTCAGTCAGAGCGATCTCGAGCGAATCCTCACGGAGCCGAGCAATTCGCTCACTAAACAGTACTCCGCACTACTTCGGACCGAGAATGTAATTCTCAAGTTCCTGCCCGACGGGATAGCCGAGTTGGCGTCCCAGGCTTACCGGGTCAACGAGGAGGACGAGAACATCGGGGCACGCCGCCTCTTCACCATCCTCGAGAAGGTACTCGAGGATGTCTCGTTTTCCGCCGACGAATTTGCCGGCCAGGAAGTGGGCATCGATGCGAGCTACGTGCGCAGCCGTCTGGGCGACCTGGTTCGCAACGACGACCTGCGCAAATACATCCTCTAAAGAGCCTTCTACGCCGGCCCGATGTAGGATCTCTGGCGTATTTGGCGTAACGCGGACAGACCCTGCCATACAGGGCATATGATCAGAAACCTCAGCGGTATTGCATGGCGATCGACCGAAACGGCAATGCACTTAGCTACAACGGCACGTCGTGGTCGCCGCCACTGAGTATCGATTCCGTCTACATCCGGTCCGTATCGTGTCAGAGCAGCCGGTTCTGCATGGCGGGGGATGTCAGTGGCAATGCGCTCAAGTACAACGGCATAGTCGTGTCCATTACTGCGAATGCCACCCCTTCGAGCATTACCGTGGGTGACAGTTCGACGCTGGCCGTGGTAGGCCTCCCACCGAGTGCGACAGGGACGGTGACGTTCACAAGTGATGCCACAACCTTGTGCGTTGCCACGCTGCCGACGACGAGTTGCTCGCCTTCGCCAAGCCTCCCCGCAGCAACGTACAGTGTTACGGGGACGTACGGTGGCGGCAGCACGTACCAGCCGGGAACGGCGCCGACGTCACTTACCGTGCCGGCCGGTGCGCCTTACTGGTCACAGTGGGACATTGCTCGTGGTCTGACGCTCAAACCAGACGGTGCGAGCGGCTACGTCGTCGACGGGTTTGGGGGCGTTCACAGTTTTGGTGGCGCCGTGCCGTTGGGGGTGTATTCCTACTGGC
>JACWAJ010000064.1 GCA_014874355.1 bacterium
GCTACACTCCGCAAGTGGTCCCGGGCTTTGCGGGAGTGGTTGGGGCTTGCTGAGGATCGCCGCCTAGCTACACTAGATCCCTCGGCCAAGACCCGAGGAACGCGTGTGCCTTCTCGGGTTTCGTTGCGCCGCAAACCAGGATCACTCGTCAGAAAAGCAGCATTTGAGGGGGTGGCTGCTCTGATCTGACGCGGGTTCTCGAGCAGTGGATCTCCATCTTTGCGAACTGCCTGTCTGTAACAGAGAGGAGGCGGACCTGGCCCTGGGGCGGCAAGGCACGACGTATCCGGCGTCGGTAAGTCGCGGCGGAATCCTCGTTGGGGCAGTAGCGGGCGTAGACTGAATACTGGAGCATGCCGAATCCCTGCCGCAGCAATGTCTTGCGGAAACTGGTGTACTCCTTGCGGGAGCGCCAGTCGGCGACGGGGAGGTCAAACATCGCGAAGAGCCACACGGCACGATACGCTGACGCAGGCGTGTCTCGATCTGCCGTTTCAGACCACCGGGACGTACAGCGTCTTGGCACCACCAGCGAAGACGTCGGCCAGTGAAGATGTCATCCGGGAGATCAGGTCGAAGATCGTACGAGAACCATCTTCGGCCGCGAACCGTCCGTACAGGGTTTCGAGAATCGCCTGCTTGTCCGCGCGGCCCAACTCGCCCGGAATCCCCGCTAAAGCGCCGAGTCGTTCCATAACTACGCGATCCACAACTGGACGAAGCGGCTCCATGAGGTCGTCCGCCAAGCAGAAGGGGTCGTAGCGGTTGTGGTGATGCAGGCCAAGGGACGGATGGAGACCCGAAGTGCATACCGCCCGGGCCACCAGAGCACGAAGGATGGCGTAGCCGTAGTTGAGAAGCGGGTTCGGCCAGGGGCCGTATCGATCCCGGTAGAAATCCTGGTCCCCGACCAGGAGCGTCCAGTACTGGCGGGCCGCGGTGGCTTCGATGTTGGTGGAATCCCCCGAACGGACCTGGCCAGCAAGTGAATTCAGGCCGGCATCGTCGCCACGTAGGCGTTCGAGCAGGCGCCCCTGGGCCCTGATCTTGGCTCGCACAACCTGCTGCCAGAGGCGCTTCTTGGTAGGGGGAGCAGCCGCCGCCTGGGCGGCAAACCGCTCGGTCTGAGCGTAGTGGGCACCGAGTGGCAGCAGCATTCCCACCGGAAGATGGTGTTCGTCGCAGACGACCAGAGCGACCCCTTGTCCAGCCAGCCCCGCCATCGCCGACTTCGAGATCGACGCTGAGGGGTGAGACACCGATACGGCTGCAATGTCTTCCAGAGGAACACGAGCCTGTTCGCCCGTCGCGAGGTCGAGGACGAGGTTATCGAATTGGAGATGTAGGTGTGCGCTTGTTTCGGCGACGTCGATGATGCGATTTCTAGTCATTCGCGCGCCGAATTCGTCCCAAGGGGTCGACGTCGATCTTCTCGCAGCCCGTGGCCAGCAGCGGTCCCAAGTGCGGCCGCCAGAGAGCATTCGCTGCTTTGACATCCGTATCGCCGCGAGCGTCGGATATCCCCACGAGACCGAACTGGACTCCAGCCCCAGCAGTCAGGCCCGAGAACTTACGGACCATGAAGACACCCTTTTCATTGCGGATCGTGTCTCCTTTGACGAGCGAGAAGAGGAACTGCGCGTTGCTGTCACCGTCCCATCGCCGCGACACGATCGGCTCCTTCCTCGAACGTCGGCGTGTCGCCTCTAGCAGCGTGACCACCCGTCCGCACCACTTGGGATCGCCCTTGCTGTCGATGGTTTTGAAAATCTCAACGTGGTGATTGCCCCCGGGCTTGACAAATCGCTCGGCGCTCCCCACTCCGATGGTGACCACGCTGTGGGCTGGATCAGAGATCCGCACGCGCCGGATCGGAATGAAACGCCCATCGAGCGTAGCGAGCGTGGGGGGATCGTTATCGGTGAGCTTCCTGGGGTCGCCCCCGACCGCCTCAATCTTGGCCTGGACAGCATGCCGGACAGCCGGATCCACGATGCGCTCGACCTCGCCGCACGTCAACGGCGCGGTCACCGACTTCCGTACGTGGCGAACGGTCTCGTAGCTGCCAGTGGTCGCCTGGCAGGCTACAGCCTTTCCATACAGCGTCTCCGCATGGAGCGGGCCGCGCACTCGACGCGACACTCGGTGTGACGGCACTATTCGCTCGACGGCTGCCTGCACATCATCTTTGAGTGCTGGCCACGGCGGGGTGAGGTCGATGGAAATCCCGCCCCCTAAACGTCTTGTGGCGGTCGCCGCAGCACGCGAGAGCGCTTGGATGGTGGCTGGAGCTGACAGCGCGATCACGACTGCGTCCACGGCGTGGTGGCGGTGGTCGTCTCGGGTCTTGACGCCTCCATCGTGGAGAATGCCGTTGAGGTTCCAGGCATCGCGCAGCCGGGCCGTCACCTGGCCGGCGCCTACCTGCACTCGGCGCGTGCGACCCGCGTCGATCTGTCCACCATACAGGAGGCCGAGATAGTCGGCGGCCAGCCGGGAGGCGTAGCGTGTGTCGTTGAGTTGCCGGTCCGAGAAGTTCGAAAAACGCTCTGTGATCTCCGCGTCGTCCCACTGGAACCGTTGCCACTTGCGATACCCGGGGAGCCCTGGAAAGCGGCGCACACGGTCAAGAATCTCCTCCCACTGCGGTGTGTGGGCATAGGCGGTGTGAGGTGAGCGCCGACCCTTGCGGTCGTTCTCATCGCGCCAGCAGAGGGTCTTGTTGGCGAAGGAGTCATCGAACGACTGGGCGTAGGGGATGATGTGCTCGACGTCGATCGCTCCGCCGAAGAGATCTCTCGCCGAGATCGACCGCCCCGTATATGGACAGATCCATCCGCACTCTTCCCCCAGGAGCCACTTCTCCTCATCTGCCCGCGTTGGGTCCTCGACCCCGGCATCGCGAGCCTTCGCGGCCGCGTCCCGACGGGTTCGCTCGCGCTCGGTATTCTGCTTTGTGATTTTCTCCCGGTCATTACGTGACCGTTTCAAATCACGAGCCAATTCGACGCGAACGGTCGTGGGCTTTCCTCTCGCCTGGGTGACTGCATTCACGACCCGGCGCAGTTCAGTAAGGCTGCGCGCTACCACAGGGTTCCGAACCGAAGCCACTGCCGGGATGGGGGCACTCGTGAGTTGCGGAAGTTCGTTGTGTGGCTCTCCGGATGAATCAGCGTCGGGGTAAGCGCGCTTGCGGGCCTCTGGGAAGGTCAGGCCCTCTTCCATGTACGGCATCACCTTGGAGATCGCCTGACGCGAGAGATTCAGGTATCCCGCCTCAAGGTGCGTTTTCGCAAGTCGCTGGGCCGACGCCTCATCAAGTTTCCATGCACTCTGACCTCGGGCACAGAGCGCCTTGTCGTTGACCATCGATCTGACGTCGTCAACGATGAGATGCTTGTCATCTTCAGAGAGTTGGTCCCAGCGGTCTCCGAAGACCTTGCGTAGCTGCGCCGAGGTCGTGTTGCCTCCAATCGTGTCCTTCTTGGTCGCTTCGAAGTTGAATGTCCACTCTTTGCCCAGATGCAGGCGTTTCCGCGCCTGCGCGAACGTGCAGTCACCAAAGCGATCGAGTTCTCCAAATAGGTCTTGGCGTTCGGCAGCGAAGAGGCGGCGCTCTTCGATCGTGCTCTTGTTCAAGATAGCCATGTTATTGACCGTCTGCAGGATCCGGAAACGCTGCGCCTCCAGCAGAGCCTTCGGGGCGCGGCGGCGTCCGGGTTCCAGTTCGCATGTCCCCACCAACCCGGATTGAGACTTGAGGGGGCGTTGGAAGAAGATCGCCTTCCTCAGCTTGTCATGCAGTGTCTTCGTGAGGACCGACGGGTTGCATGCGGCTTGGGCCGCCCAGATTGCCTCGAACTCCGCCTCGTACATTGTGCGGCTCGTCCACTGCCGCCGGATCCGATCTTGGTGTGGATTCAGACGGGCAAAGTGTTCCCCGAGCGTCCGTGCGCCCTCCTCGACCATGGTTTTGTTGAGTTCGGAGATCGCCTGCTTGACCTTCCCCTCCTCCTCATCCCTCTTGGGCGAGGCCTTGCGATTGCTCTGGAAACCACGGCGTTCAGCAAGGTGATACAGGGCTCTTCCCAACTCATGGGCGGTGAGCGTGTAGTCGAGGGCCCGGGCGCGCAGGACATACGGCAACTTCGATGACAGGCCGGTCCGGTCCATCACACCCTGCTGCTCCAGGCGAGAGATCAGATCCTGATCCAGAGCGGTGATGACCTCGTGGACCGATTCTCCGAGCGGCAAGAGGCCCGCTCTCTGGAGGATTCTGAATACCGTTGTCCTGCGCCGGGCTTGGCGCCAAGTCTGTCGCCGAAGCTGCCGCTGGTCCCGACGCTTCAGATTTCGGGATTCGTCCCGGCCGCTAGCGATGTCGCCGTTGGTTCCGGCGGCGAAGATGCGGACCCCCGCATCGAGGATGCCCACCGGCTTGCGTGTGGAGTCAAGTCCAATGGCGGCCCATCCCACCGAGTTGGTTCCGAGATCTATGCCGAGGATGTATTCGGGGGAAGGTGAACCCGGTTCAGTGGATACGATCACGATGGCCTCCTTGACGCGATTGCCTGCCCGTCCCGTATATACTTTAGGTGTAGTTAGGCGGCGATTGTCGGCTTTCTCCAATAAGTGGACACTTCGTCTGCGTAGGGTTATTCCTGCGGGAATCCCAGGGCGCCTCCCAGTGGGGTGCCCATTCTTTTTGTAGAAAGGGTTGGATGACCCTTGGCGTTGGCGGACACCGGGGGTCACCCACCACCTTGCCAAGCCTAGCAACGAGGCGACTACTTTGGCGGTTGAGTTGGCGTGGCAGAGGTTGGCTGGTATGAAGCCATTCAGTTGGCGGTGACTTGAGCAAGGGGGACGTGTTCGCAACCGCACGACTGGCAGGAATCATGGCCGCCAAGCGGACCGCGTCGCTCATCCCGCTCTGCCATCCATTGCCGCTCACCCATATCGACGTGAACCTGGAACCGGACCCGGCGCTACCGGGTGTTCGCATCCGGGCAGAGGTGCGATGTGTGGGTCGCACCGGCGTGGAGATGGAGGCACTGACGGCGGTCACCGTGGCCGCGCTCACCGTGATAGACATGGCCAAAGCGGCCGATCGCTGGATGACGGTTGAATCGGTGGGTTTGCTCCACAAGCGGGGGGGAGGAGCGGGTCTTTGACACGCCCCGATGAGGCTGATTGCGTGTCATAACCGCCGGGGTTCCGCCTACCCAAAGCGGAGATCATCGGTTCGGTACCGCCATTTTTCCGTGCGGAAGAGTTACACCTTAGTAAGGATCACGCCACCTGACGGCACGGATAGCAGCGCGAGTACTAAATCGGTTTAGTCAACATGGAAGAGCCGGCTCGGCAGGATCAGACGCCTCCCTGACTGATCTCCCACTGCAGGATCGAGAAGTGCGTTGGTCTGCGTGAGCAACGCAACGGCGGTTTCGATCGATGACCAGTCCATCCCATAGGTAAATAGTTGCGCGTAATCCAGCACCCGTACCAATGGTTCTGGCTTGCGGGTCCGGGTTAGCGCTCGCAGAGCATCGATGTAGTTGTCGCGATAACCAGTTGGGATCACTATGCGGGACTGGCCGGCAGCGGCAAGTTCCGCATTCATCATGATTCTCGCGACTCGCCCGTTGCCGTCGTCGAATGGATGGACTTCGCTGATGAGAAACAGCATGAATACCGCGCGCGCGAATGGATCGTTGAGAACGGTGGCCCTTGCAAACCCCTCTCGTAACGTGCCTGGGGCCAGTTCTGGCGCAACAAAAATCGTGCCTCCAGCTTGATTCTCTCGTGCCTTGAATTCGCCGGGTCTGGAATTGTGCCGTCCTTCCAGCAGCGTACGGTGTCGCGTACGCAGCAAATCGACAAGCTCATCAAAAGCAGCCGGGACGCGCCGCATTTCCTCCTCATCTGACACGATCGCATAGGTGCCGGTGATGTCGTGCGCGTCCTCTGGCCGGTTGCCGGGAATCACTCCCTCGATCGCAATGCGAGCCGCTTCCTCGACCGTGAACTCCGTACCTTCGATGAAATTGGAGAAGTAGGCCTCGAAGAACGGCAAAAAGCCGGCGGACGGGTTTTCGCTCGTGAGAGGTCTGGCTACAGGCGCAATCCCAGCGAGATGGTGCACCAAACGCTCGAAGAGAACTATGCGATCGGGATCATACGGAACTCCGACCTGCCGGCTTCTAAGCACGGGTGTATATGCCTTTACCCGCCGCGTTCCCAGGGCTGCCCCGATTAATGGGTCCAGCTTGGCCAGTTCTTGTTCCAGACCGAGTTCAGTGGCTATTTCGCGAGCCTGTAGGCGATACGCGCACAGACGTTCTTCGCCCTGAGTACGCACAATCCGGTCCAGCCAAAGCTCGATTGCAGCCGGAGGCAGGGTCCGGGCAAGCCCCCTGCGCGCACGAGAAGGCTTGAGATTTTCAAGCAGGGCGCGTGGGGTGGCGCTCATCCACAACCCTTCCGCCAGGCGGATGTCGGATGGATGGTGGCCAGGTCCGCGCCGTGGCCGGACGGTTACGCCCGATAGCACCAGATCGCGAGTACGAGTCGGATGTTCAACGAAAAGCTGACTCTGCTCGGGTATGCCGCCAAGGTAAGCCGATCGGTCTGAAACGACGGCTCCGGGTAACAGCCGGCCGGCGATTTCATGGAGGTTACGGCGTACCACCACCTCAGGCGGCTCAACGACGTGTGTCGTGTAGACGCCTGGACCAATGCCAACCAGTTCTCCACGACGCACTGCCCGGTAGACTGCGTCGTACTGTCCGGCGGAGAAGACCAGTTCATCGCTATCGCGCATAATCTCGGCCATATCACAAGATTATGTCAGATAATGGCATTGCAATTCCAGGTTTTGCGCGATAGCAGCATGATTCTCTCGACCATGACCGGGGCATGGGGCCGCTTGGCGTTTTACAAATAGCTGCCCAGAAACATTACAAACGGCGGGTTCAAACACTAGCAGGGCGATGAAAATCTGACGATTTTCACGCCATGGCCTCGGTGCCGGGAGGAATGGGGGGGCCGCCTTCGTCCTTGGGCCGGAAACTCTTGTGTGACGCCCAGGCCTCCAGCAGGGTTCCATCCACGCTGAAGTGTTCGCCGGAGATGTAGCGCCGAAGC
>JACWAJ010000065.1 GCA_014874355.1 bacterium
CGCTTGTCGCACTTGCCGTGCTTGCCGGCATGGTGGCCTGTGGTGGGCAGTCACCCGGTGCGTCGGGGACGCCCACGGCCAAGCCGTCCCCAACCCCCAAACCGGAGCCTCTTGCCTTGTGCGTTCGCACAGATGGTGGTTTACGTGGCATGATGGCGGCGCGTACCATAGCCGCGTCCGAGTACTGTCCTGCCTACGTTGCAGCCAAGTCTTTAGTTATGACGCCGTGAAGATCACCACTCAGAACGACACGCTATTGGAGAGCAGCGCCGACATTGTCGGTTGGGCGGTTGATGCACCGCCTAAGCAGTCGAAGCCGGTGCCCTCGAAACAGGCTCGCGGGTTCCTTGCGGCGGCTTTGGGCGTACCCGTCGAGGCGCTTGCCGGGCTCAGTGACAGCCATGTGGAAGTTGCCGTGTCGCGCTTGCGCAGTCTTGCCGACCAGTGTCGTAGTCTAGCCGCAGAGGTGACTGTCGATGAGTTGACGGGGGTGTTGCGACGTGGTGCTGGGCTGCTCGCCCTGCAGCGTGAGATCGATCGCGGCTGGCGTTCGCCAGGCCGCGGCACCGTGGTCGTGTTCATCGATGCCGACGGGCTGAAGGCCGTGAACGACACGCGGGGCCATGCTGCCGGCGACAGGTTCTTGCTGGATGTCATCGCAACTTTGCGGGGCCGGCTGCGCTCTTACGACATCATCGCCCGCTACGGTGGTGACGAGTTCTTCTGCGTGCTCATCAATGTCGAGGTGGGATTTGTCGAGCGTCTCATGGAGGAGGTCCAGCAACGTATCCGCCAGCGTACCTACGGCTTGTCGGTGAGCGTGGGGATGTCGGCCGTGATGCCGGATGACGATGCACAGTCGGTCGTGTCGCGTGCCGATCAGTGCCTCTATGCGGTGCGGCGAACTACGGTGGGCAGTCCTCAGGCGTGCGACGTGCCCTCCCGCCCGTAGTCGTCCTCGAGCCGGACGATGTCGTCGATCTCTGGCGACGAGACCTCGAAGAGGTCGACGTCTTCGACGGCCACGAAACGATGCCGGAAGCCAGGACGGATGTGGGCGCTCATGCCGGCGTCGAGACGGTGGGTCTCAAGTTGACCATGGGTGTTCTCGAGGACTAGATCGAGAACACCCGATTGGACGAAGATGCTCTCATCCTTCTCGACGTGGTACTGAAGACTGAGCTGGTGTCCCTGGTTGACGTGGATGAGTTTGCCGAGATAACGGTCGGTGATGGCCCAGCGCAGCTCGTAACCCCAGGGCTTGTTGACGCAGCCGGTACCTGCCGCCGAAACGGCGTTCGAATCCGAGAGGGCGGGCATCAAGCCGTCGCTCCTGCCGGTGGGGCGGTGACTCCAACGCGTTCTTCGAGCGCAGCGAGCAGTTCCTTGACCCTCTGGGGATCAGGTGCCTCGCTGTAGATGCGCATCAGCGGCTCGGTACCGCTCATTCGCAGGAGCACCCATGAGCCGTCGTCGAGGTAGAACTTGAAACCGTCGTCGGTTCGGGTGCGTACCACTTGGCTGCCGGCAATTTGTGACGGCATATCCGACTCCATCGAGGCATAGACGCGGGCTTTGCGCTGCGCATAGCCGTCGCGCTCGAACCGGATGTCGTGCCGGTCATAGGACCACTTTCCGACCAGCTCGGTGAGGTGTTCGATGACCTTGGACAGCGGCCGCTCGTATGCGATCACCATCTCCGCCACGATCAAACCCGCCAGGACGCCGTCGCGTTCGGGCAGATGTCCACGGAAGGCAAACCCGCCCGACTCCTCGGCCCCGAAAAGTGCGTTGGTCTCAGTCATCTTGGTTCCGATGTACTTGAAACCAACCGGTGTCTCGTGGCAGGGCACGCCAAAGCGCTGCGCCAGGAGGTCGAGCATTCCCGTTGACGTCAGCGAGCGGACCAGATCGCCCCTCTCGCCGCGCTTCTCCAACAAGTACATGGCGAAGAGCGCTGCAACCTCGAGTTGGTTTACAAAGCGACCGCGCTCATCGATGACGCCGACGCGGTCGGCATCGCCGTCGTTGGCTATACAGAGATCGTGACCGCCGTTGGCCATCACCGCGAGCGCCTGCGGCATGTAGCGGGCGATGGGCTCGGGATGCATGCCTCCGAAGCCGGGGTTGCGCTCGGCGTGGAGTTCGTCGACCACCGTGCGGCCTCCCTCCAGTGGGGCGCGCATCAGGCCGCGGCCGGCGCCGTACATCGCCTCGTGCAGCAACCTCAGGCCGGCTCCCCGGATGCGGGGCAGGTCGACCATTGTGCCGAGCTGGGCGAGGTAGTCGGGGGTCGGGTCGACCATAGCGATCAAACCGGACTGCTCGGCATCGGGCCAGCTCATGGCGGTGACGGTGTTGTTGTCGAGCGCGGCGTTGGAGTACTTCTCGATCTCGGCGACCACCTCGGGTGGGGCGGAGCCTCCGAAGTCGGGCTTGTACTTGAGGCCGTTGAACTCGGAGGGATTGTGGCTGGCGGTGACGACGATGGCGCCGGCCGCTTTGCGCTGCACGACCGTCCAGCACGCTGACGGGGTTGGCGTGACACGGTCGAGCAGTAGCACCGACCGGCCGTTGGCGGCCAGAACCCGGGCGACCTCACGCGCGAAGAGTTCGGCGGAGAACCGCGCGTCGTGGCCTACAACGATGGGGCGGGGGTCATTTGCCAGGTAGCGGGCTACGCCCTGGGCGACGGCGCGAACCCGTTCGTATGTGAAATCGTCGGCGATGACGGCGCGCCATCCGTCGGTGCCGAAACTGATTGGGGGATTGGACATGATGGAGCAATTGTGCCGCAGTGTCACACCAAGTCGCTGCGGCCGTCGGCTTTGAGGCGGTTGACGATCTCCTTGACCGCTTGTGCGCGATCGGTGGGAACGACCAGGACCGCGTCGCCGGTGTCGACGATGGTGAGGTTGGAGACGCCCACCACGGCCACCAGGCGGCCGCCCCGTGACGAAACCAGGCAGTTATGGCTGTCCAGCGCCATGCCGTCGCCCTCGATGATGTTTCCCGATGCGTCGGCGTGGCCGCCGTCGCGTCGCGCCGCTGCGAGGTCGCACCAGGTGCCGAGGTCGGACCAGGAGAAAGTGGCCGAAACCACGGTCAACTGCGACGTCCGCTCGAACACGAGAGGCTCGACGGCGACACTTTCTAAATTCGCGTAGAGGGCCGCAGCAGCCGGCTCGTCGCCAGTGCGGCGGGCTTCGACGACGCGACCAAGGGCGGTGTCGAGGCCTGCGTCGGCTTGGCGCAGCTCGTCCAGAAAAGTACGAGCCGGCCAGGCGAAGAGCCCGAGGTTCCAGAGATGCCGGCCGTCGCTGACAAAGCGTTCGGCTGTGCTCACCTCTGGCTTCTCGTGAAAGCCGAGGGCTACGTGCGCCCCCAGGCCGGCTGCTGCCTTCGCCAGAGCCGGCTCAGAGTCGGTACGGCCGGCGGGGCGCCACTCGGCTGCCTCCCGCCGCTCACCCAGTTCGATGTAGCCAAGGCCGGTTGCGGGGTATGTCGGGGTAATGCCCACCGTTGCCAGTCCACCCGTGCGCTCCGCCCAGCCGGCGGCGGCGTAGACCGCGGCTCGGTAGGCTTCGACGTCGCCCACGTGGTGGTCCGCATGTACCGAGCAGATGACCGCCTGCGGGTCGGCATCGGCAATCCAACGCGTCGCCAGACCCAGCGCCGGTCCGGTGCCTCGTGCCTGTGGTTCGGCGATGATGTTGGCGGCCGAAAGGCCGAGGCCTGCAACCGCTTCGAGGCACATCTCCGCCTGGCATGCGGCGGTGACGATATGAACCGAGTCCCCGATGCCGAGGACTCGTGAAACCGTGTCTCGCAGCAGGCTTTGGCCTGTGGCGCCGAGCAGCAGCAGGTGTTTGGGTACGGCCTGCCGTGACAGCGGCCACAATCGAGTACCGCTGCCCCCCGCCAGGACAAGTATGTGCAGGCCCATGGCCTCAGATCATGCCCTAGATACGGCTGCTTGGGTTGTGGGTGAGTGATTCCCGAGGACAGGCACCGTGAGCATCTGTGTGCTCGCCTCTTCGGCCAGCAACGCCGCTCTGTCGGTGCGTTCCCAGGGGAGATCCAGGTCGCTGCGTCCGAAGTGACCGAAAGCTGCCACCTGCTGGTAGATCGGTCGGCGCAGTTCGAGCGCGCCGATGATTCCGGCCGGCGAAAGATCGAAGTGGCGGTCGACGAGCCGGACGATTTCCGACACAGGGATGGTTTCGGTGCCGAAGGTTTCGACGAAGATCGAAATCGGCTTGACCACGCCGATGGCGTAGGCGAGTTGAATCTCACACTTGGTGGCGAGCCCCGCGGCAACGAGGTTCTTGGCCACCCATCTCGCGCCATAGGCCGCGCTGCGGTCGACTTTGGTCGGATCCTTGCCGCTGAAAGCGCCGCCGCCGTGGCGGGCATAGCCGCCGTAGGTGTCGACGATGATCTTGCGGCCGGTGAGCCCGGCATCGCCTTGCGGGCCGCCCACGACAAATCGACCGGTGGGGTTCACGTAGCGTCGGGTCTGCGCATCGAGCCACTCGGCGGGGATGACCTCGTCGACGACATGCTTCTGGACGTCGTCGAAGATTTGCTCTGGAGAGACGTCTTCAGAGTGCTGCACGGAAATCAGAATGGTGTCGACACGCAGCGGTCGTCCGAGGTCGTCGTATTCCACGGTGACCTGGGTCTTGCCGTCGGGCCGGGCCCAGCGCAAGATGCTCCGGCGCCGCTGCTGGCTGAGGCGTTGCGCCAGCCGGTGTGCCAGTTGGATCGGGGCCGGCATCAGTTCGGGGGTTTCGTCACAGGCGAATCCGAACATCATTCCCTGGTCGCCGGCTCCGCCCCGGTTGACTCCCACTGCGATGTCGGGGGACTGCTCATCGATGCAGACGAGCACGCCGCAGGTTTCGTAGTCAAAGCCGTACTTGGCGCGCGTGTAGCCCACGTCGCGGATGGTCTTACGGACGATCCCCGGCACGTCTACGTAGGCGTCGGTCGAGATCTCTCCGAAAATGAGCGCGGTGCCGGTTGTCAGCGCCGTTTCACACGCGACGCGCCCGAGTGGATCCTTTTCGAGAACGGCGTCGAGGACGGCGTCTGAGATCTGGTCGGCGATCTTGTCGGGATGACCCTCGGTCACCGATTCCGACGTGAAGATACGGCGGTCGTGAGATGCCATTGTGCGAACTCCTTGCCCCATCGGCGGCCACCATGACGCCTGTGCGGCACGGCCCACTCCTATCCAGGGTGCCTAGAGAGTACTACTCTCCGGCCAGGGAATGGACATGAATGCACTTGCATAAGGGGGCGCGGGCGAGACGCGAAAAGGCCGGCGTGAATTCGCGGCCACCACGACTTTGTGGTGATACGGCAGGATTCGTGCAAGCCGAGCCCAGAATGTGTAGTGTTAGCAATACGTATCACTGACCCGGGCGGCCAAACAGTTCGTCCCGGTGGAGGACTTTGGCAGGTGCCCGTAGATCAGACCCTTCGTTGCCGCGAGTGCGGTGTTGACTTCATTTGGACGGAAGGCGAGCAGGAATTTTTCGCATCCCGTGGCTTGACCAATCCGCCGTCGCGGTGTCCCAGTTGCCGCTCGGCTCGCCGTGCTTCGGGAAGTGGCGGTGGTGGCGGTGGTGGCGGCTACGCACGTTCGTCGGCTCCACGTCAGATGTATGAGGTTCCTTGCGCAGGCTGTGGCAACACCGCACGCGTGCCGTTCCAGCCGCGGGGCGACCGTCCTGTGTACTGCTCTGACTGCTTCCGGCCGAGTGGTCGATGACATCTGAGGCGGAGAGTTCCGTCATCACGATCGGTACGCGGGTCACGTTTCCCTATGGGGGCAGCCGGCGTACTGGGACGGTGTCGGACGTATCTGAGTTGCCCAACCCGTCAGGCGGCAGTCAGACTGCCTACCTGATCGACGTGGGACAGCGCAAGATCTTCGTCCAAGGCGATGGTGTGACACTTGCCAGCACCGCATCGACATCCGCGTTCGACGCGGTTGCCGAAGGCGTGGCATATGGGCGCAAGCGTCCGCGTAACCCGAGGCGTCGCTGACGCTCTCAATCTGGTTCTGTGGGCCGTCCCTTCGGGGGCGGCCCTTTTTTTTCGGCACGGTGGCGTCGCCACATGCCACGCCCAATCCATACCACTCCGACCAGCACGACGAGGGCCAGGCCGCCATAGCCGGTCCGGCCGAGCAGCCGGTCGGCGGCATCGAGATTCTGGCCGACGAGTAGCCCCACGATGCAGACGGTGGCCACCCAGACGCCCCCTCCGGCGGCATTGGCTATGAAAAAGCGGCCCCACGGCATGCGGTGCATGCCTGCGAGCGGCCCGGCGAAGATGCGCAGTAGTGCCACGAACCGGCCAAAGAAGACCGCCGTCCAGCCGTGGCGCGCGAAGAACGCCTCGGCGGTGGCAACATGCTCCGGCTTGTAGATACGGCGCAATCGGGGCATTGCCAGGAGGCGCTGGCCACAGCGTCGGCCCACGGAGTACCCGATGTTGTCGCCGATCACCGCACCCATCCAACCAAGGCCGGCGACGACCAGTAAGTTCAAATGTCCGGTGCCGGCCAGAACTGCGCCTACCAGGAGCGCGGTCTCACCGGGGATAGGTATGCCCATGGATTCGACCATGACGCCGAGAAACACGACGACATAGCCGTAGCGGGTGCCAAGTTCCAGCAACCATTCGAGCACGGTGGTCGCAGTCTAGATGCGGTGGCCGGTTCAATGTCCGCTGGGGAGAGACCTCTCGAGCGTGGGCTGCGGCCACCGCAATCCGGTCGCTCTTCCAGTACGAGAGGGCGTTGATCCCGATGGCTAGGACGGCGGCTATCAGGAGACCCGTCGTGTGACCCACGAAGTAGCCGACGACCAGAAAGAGGCCGTCGAGGAGTCCGAGCAGTGCGGCGGTCTTGACGGTGCTGATGTTGAACATGCGGAGAGCGTACCCCGAAAGGCGGAATTTCGAGAGTCTCCTAAGTCGGGAATACTCCGTGGTGGCGTGCGATATTTGCGCGGTGGCGCGAGGCATACATGCCGAGCCTTTTCACCAGCTCTTCCCGCAGTTCGGTCGGCGGCACCACCGCGTCGACGACCATCTCCGAAGCCAGGTGGAAGATGTCGATGTCTTCGCGATATTCGTCCTGGAGTTGGCGAACGTAAGCCTCGCGTTCTGCCTCGGGCAACTCTTGAATCTTGTTGTAGTAGACGGCGTTGATTGCGGCTTCGGGGCCCATCACGGCGATCTGCGCCAAGGGCAGGGCCAGTGTGCAGTCGGGCTCGAAGGCGGGACCACTCATGGCGTACAGGCCGGCTCCATACGCCTTGCGCAGGATGACGCAGATCCTGGGGACACCTGCCTGCGCCAACGCGGAGATCATCTTGGCGCCGTGGCGGATGATGCCCTGCCGTTCCACCGCCGTGCCGATCATGAAGCCGGGAACGTCGGCCAGCCACACCAGCGGGATGTTGAACGCATCGCAGCACATCACAAACCTGGTTGCCTTGTCGGCGGAGTCGACGAAGAGGACGCCGCCCTTGAAGCGTGGCTGTGACGCCACGATGCCGACTGTACGGCCGTCGATTCGGGCAAGTCCCGTGACCAGTTCGCGCGCGAACAGTCGCTTGATCTCGAAGAACGAATCCGCATCGATCAGCCCCGCGACAATCTTCATGACGTCATAGCCTCGGGCCGGCTCGGGGGGGATGACGCTTTCGATGTGGTCAGAGTCCGCTGGGGGAACGGGTGTCGCCGGCGGCGGGGTCTCCTGCCAGTTGGCGGGCATGTATCCGAGGTACTGTCGTGCCGAATTGATGGCTGCTTCCTCGTCTGGGACGAGGACATCGCCGCAGCCGCTCACCGAGCAGTGCATTCGCGCGCCGCCCATCTCCTCGAGGCTGACCTTCTCACCGACGACGACCTCCGCCATGCGGGGTGAGCCGAGGTACATCGAGGCATTGCCCTCGACCATGATGACGACGTCGCAGAACGAGGGGATGTAGGCACCACCTGCCGCTGACGGCCCGAAGAGCACGCAAACCTGCGGCACCTGTCCGGACAGCCGGACCTGCATGTGGAAGATCCGGCCGGCATGGCGACGTCCGGGGAACATCGCCACCTGATCGGTGATGCGCGCTCCCGCCGAGTCGACTAGGTAGACGAGGGGGATCTGCAAGCGCTCCGCGGTCTCCTGGATGCGTACGATCTTCTCAACACAACGTGCCCCCCACGAACCCGCCTTGACGGTGGGGTCGTTGGCCATAACCGCGCAGGGCCGGTTGTGGAGAATTCCGATGCCGGTGACGACGCCGTCGGCGGGCAGGTCGGGGGCGCCGGAATTCGCGAGCAGGCCGTCTTCAACGAAAGCCGTGCCAGTGTCGAAGAGGCGCGTGATGCGTTCGCGTACCTCGAACTTGTGCTGTTCTAGGAGCTTGGCCCTGGCCTTGGCGGAGCCGCCGGCGCGCGCACGATCAAGGCGTGTGGCCACCTCGGCGGCATCATGGCTTGGGATCGGCGGTTTGGAATGGGTCACCGTGCTCTCCTGGATCCGACTTAGTTGGACCCGGGCCACAGCCCGGCACGGTACAGCTTACCGGGGAGGTCGTGACCGAGATCGGTGGCGAGTTGCCGGCTCACGGCGCAGTACCGCGACAAGTCGGCACCAATGATGGCGCCGAGTGCCAGCAGCGCGGCGAGGGCATCCTCGGAACAGACGTTGCCGGTCGAGCGTGGCGCGAAGGGACAGCCTCCGAGACCACCGGCGGAACCGTCGAAACGGTCGATGCCGGCCTCGTAGGCGGCGACGACGTTGGCAACGCCAAGGCCGCGAGTGTCGTGCAGATGGAGGCTCAACCGGTCCTGAGGCACGACACCTGCGAGGCGCTTACAGATGTTGCGGACCGAGGCAGGTGTTGCCACCCCGATGGTGTCGGCAACGCTTACTTCGGATGCGCCAAGGGCCACGATACGGGCGCAAAGGTCGACCACCCGCTGTGGCTGTACGGGTCCGTCGAAGGGACAACCGAAGGCGACCGAGAGGGCGACGTCCACCCGGCATCCCGATGCGGTTGCGGCGCCCACGAGGGTTTGCAGTTCAGTCATGGAGGCTTCGACCGTGCGGTTGACGTTGCGCCGGTTGAAGCTGTCGGTGGCACCTACGGTGAACACGACGTTGGTGACGCCATTCTCCAAAGCTCGTTCCAGGCCCTTGAAATTGGGGATCAGAACTCGCATTTTGGCCTTGTCAGAGCTGTCGAATGCGGCCAGAACCTCGGCGGCGTCGCTCAGTTGCGGCACCCATTTGGGGGACACGAAAGAGGTCACCTCAACCTGGGGCACGCCGGTCTCGAGCAGGCCGCGAACTAGGCGAATCTTGGCCTGCGTGCCCACGGGTTCGCTGATGTTCTGCAGCCCGTCGCGTGGCGCAACGTCGGTCCAGATGACTTGGCGCGTACCTTGCGGAGAGCCGGCCGGCCGGCCGGCTGCGGGTTGTGGCGAGGTGGCTATGACATGTCCTCTAAAATCGATAGCGTGTCACGTTTCAGTCTACGTCGCTTTGTTGCCGATACCTTCGAAGGTGCAGATATGCGGCACTTTGACCTTTGCGGCATGGACGAGGTCGGCCGGGGCGCCTTTGCGGGGCCGCTTACGGCCGCTGCAGTGGTGCTGCCGCCGCAGTTTCGGCACCCTCTCTTGCGCGACAGCAAGCAGCTAACTCCGGCGCAGCGAGAGGCCGTGGAGCCAGTGATTCGAGAGGTCGCCCGCGCTTGCGCGGTGGTCGAGATCAGCGCTGCCGACATCAACTTGCGCGGTATGGGTTGGGCCAATGTCGAGGTCTTCCGCCGGCTTACCGACATGGTCGTCGCCGACGGCTACTGTTGCGACGGCAATCTCCGCATTGCCGCCAGCCGTCCGGTGCACTGCCTTCCCAAAGGGGATTCGCTCGTGCCGGCAATCGCGGCGGCGTCGATCATCGCCAAGGTTCATCGCGATGCCGTCATGTGCCACCTCCACAACGCCGTTCCCGACTACGGGTGGGCGCGCAACAAGGGCTACGGCGTGCCGGAGCACCGCGAAGCGATCCGTCGCATCGGGGCCCATGCGGAGCATCGCCGGGCCTTCATCGCCTCGACGCTGCAGGGCGAGTTCGATCTGCGTGTCGAGGCGCAAGCGAATCTTCACACCCAGATCGGGTGTATGGTCGCCTCCGCATGAAGTCCGACGTCAAAGTCACCGCTCCCCTACAACGCCAGGCGTGGATTGATCGGGTGACGCCGCCGGTGGAGCGGCTGCGACCGGGCCTGTGGTCGATCCCGGTGCCGATTCCCAACAATCCGGTGCGTTACGTCCTGGTCTACGCTTTCGAAAGCGATGCCGGGGTGACGATTGTCGACGCCGGCTGGGACACTGAGAGCGCATGGCAAGCGCTGACAGAGGGACTTGCCACTGCGGGCTTTGCCGTCGGCGATGTTCGAGGAGTGCTCGTCACCCACCTTCATCCCGATCACTACGGTCTTGCGGGTCGAGTTCGGGAGGCGAGCGGTGCTTGGGTGGCATTGCATTCCGCCGACGCCGAACTCATTCCGGGTCGCTATGGCGCCGGAATGGACGACGTGATTGGCTCTATGCGAGCGCTAATGAGCGACCATGGCGTTCCCGACTCCATGGTGCGGGAGTTGAGCAATGCCTCCCTTGGCATCCGCAGCTACGTTGACGCAGTCGGGCCCGACATCCTCCTCGAAGATGGTGCGCATGCAGACGTGCCGGGCTGGGACATCGTGGTAGTGCATACGCCGGGTCACTCGCCCGGACACGTGTGCTTCTACGACCGGGATCACCGACTGCTGCTGAGCGGTGACCATGTCTTGCCTCGAATCACGCCCAGCATCACGTTCCACACGCAGCAGGTGGCCAACCCGCTGGCCGATTTTCTCGACGCCTTGGCGCGGGTAAGGGACCTTGATGTCGATGACGTTCTGCCGGCACACCAATGGCGTTTCGCTCCGTTGCGGGAGCGTGTCGACGAACTTGTGGCCCATCACCACGTGCGCCTCGACAAGACGGTGCGCATTGTTCGCGGGCATCCGGGAGCGACATGCTGGGAGGTGACGCTGCAGATGTCGTGGTCGCGCCCGTGGATTGAACTCTCGGAATTCATGCGTCGCACTGCTGTGGGGGAGACGCTGGCACATCTGGTGCTGCTGGAGAGCCGGGGGGGTGTACGCCGAATCGGTGCCGCACCGGTTCGTTGGGAAGTGGTCTAGCGTGCCCTGCAATGCCTGTAGAGATCCGCTGGACCGACCCCATTGCCGACCGCGACGCTCGGGTGGACATTGTTCGGTGTGCCTGGCATGCCGCCTACACGGAGATCTTCAGTACCGCTGAAATCGATGCTGCTTTCGACGGTGACATCACCATGGGCGGCGACTGGACGGCGCGGCGGACCGCCGCGGCCGGCACGTTGGTCGCGCAGGCGGACGGGGTTGTCATCGGGCTGGTCAGCCTCGGCATCCTCGAGTCGGGCATCGGTGAGATAGCCGCCCTGTACTTGCGCCCCGAGTGGCAGGGTCGGGGCGCCGGTCAACAACTCTGGGACGCCGGCTTGGCGGTGCTTGAACACCGTGGCCTTACGCATCTCGAAGTGTGGACCCTGGCCGGTGCCCTGGCGCGCGGGTTCTACGAGCACCAGGGTTGCGTCCAGATCGGCGAGGCAGTGGTGTGGCTTGGAACTCACTCGGTTCCTGCAGTCGGCTATGGCCGGGACTTGCGGCCAGAACCGGTCTAGACGCTGAGCACCTCCCACCACCCGGGGTGGCCGCGAAACGACTATCGTCACAGGCAGATCGCTTTTCGCATAAGAGGCAAGAGCACGTGGCAGATAGGTTGAGGAACTAAGCGTGGCGAAGTTGACGTGCGCTTTGGGGCCAGACAATGCGGGCGCGATGCTGCTTGCGGCGTTGCGTGGTGCTGAGAAAAGCGTCGAGGCATCCGTTTATGAGATAGGTGACGCCTACGTCTGGGCGTTTGTGGAGGCGGCCCGGCGTGGGGTCGTGGTGCGTATGGTGGTCGATCCGCGCAGTGATCCGGAGATGCGAAACCGGGCTATGACACTTGGCCGTGCCGGTGTCGACTGCCGGCTGCTGGCGCAGCCCGATTCCCTTGCCCATGCCAAGGTCGTGGTTGTCGATGACACGCGTTGTGCGGTCGGCACGGGGAATCTCAACGGCCGCAATGCACCTTTCCATCAGGAGAAGGGGGTGCCATTGGCGGGTACACGCGAATGGTGGGTCATGCTTGACGATGTGCCGACGTTGACCCGCCTGGCGCGGGCTCACGTATTGCGCAACTGGCGTGCCGGAGCGCCGGCGCTCGGTCTGGCGGGAAGCGCTGCCCTGGCCGCTGCTCCACCGATTCATCCCGTCAAGCCCGAGTATCCCATCCTGGAGATTGAGCTGGCGCCTCGCCGTCTGCGCCTGGCCAGCGGGGGGGCCGGTGTACGCGCGCTGGAGGAGGAACTGCTCGTTGGCACGCGTCATCGCGCGCTGGTGACAGTTCCCTACGTCGATGTTGCCGCGCCGGCGGTGGCAGCGCTCATTGGGGCGCTGACGGCGCATGCGCGTCGTGGTTCCGACGTTCGCCTGCTTCTCGGCCGACCACCGCTTTCCAAGTCGGATCTCGTCATGTTGCGCCACATCGATGTGCCGATTCGAGTCATGGATTCGGAGCAGGTGGCGACCATCACCACCGGACACGCCAAGGGCATCGTCTGCGACGAGAGTGCCGTCGTCGGCTCGGCCAACTGGAGTGAAACCGGCCTTTCGAGTAACGATGAAGCGGCGATCGCCATCTCGCATCCTGATGCTGCCGGCTACTACGCTGCCGCCTTCGAACGCGACTGGGCGCCGGCTACACCAATGATCGATCGGTGGTAGTGCCAGGCTAATCTGCTTGGTCATGCGGTGGTCCGGGTATGCTCACTGAACCATGGATGAGCCTGAGCCAATAGACGATGTCCGTCTGGACGAAACCGAGACTCCGGGCGAGGTCGCCGCCGAGCAGCCCGACTTCGAAACGCTCCCGCTGGTGCCGCTTCGCGACAACGTCGTGGTGCCGCTGCAGATGGCGCCGCTTGCGGCTGGACGCCCCCGTTCGGTGGCGGCGCTGGAAGAGGCGGTCGCGGGTGACGGCCGGGTGGTTCTGGCGGTACAACGGGATGCTTCGGTCGATGATGTCGAGCTGGACGATCTCTGGCCCGTGGCCGTCGTGTCCACGGTGGGGGCGTTTAGGCGCTTGCCGGTCTCTGGCGTTCAGGCGCTTGTCGAGGGACAGGGTCGGGTTCGCATCCGCCGCCTGATTGCAGGCGAGGCCTGGCGTGCCGAGGTCGAGATCGTCGGCGTCGACCTGCCGGTCGGTGCCGAGGCCGAGGCGCTGGCCAGTTCGGTGCGGACTCTGTTTGGGGACTATGTGGGTGCGGGCGGACCGGTCTTGCCGGATGTGGCTGTAGCCATGGCTCGTTCCACAACGCCTTCCTCAATATCTGACCTCGCCTCTGCGGCGCCGGACCTCAGTCCCGATGAACGCGTTGCGCTGCTCCAGGAAACCGACATCCTGGCGCGCCTCCGTCTACTGGTGCGCCAGCTCGCGAGGCTTGTCGAGGTGGCGCAACTCCGCACCAAGATCCAAGAAGACGTGCAGCGCACCATGAACAAGGGGCAGCGCGAGCACATCTTGCGCGAGCAGTTGCGGGTCACGCGCAGAGAGCTTGCCGACCTCGAAGGCGGTGACGATGACGATGTCGATCTGGGTGGTCGTATCGAGAAAATGGCCATTCCCGAGGCAGTCAAGAAACGACTGCTGAAAGAAGCGGCGCGTCTCGAACAGATCCCATCGGCGTCGCCGGAGATGGGGATGGTGCGGACCTGGATCGACTGGATTCTGGACCTGCCCTGGGGAGACCCTGCGCCGGAGAACCTCGACATCGAGCACGCCAGAAGCATCCTCGACGAGGACCACTACGGTCTGCCCAAGGTGAAGGACCGCATTCTCGAATGGCTGGCGGTGCGGCAACGTACGCGTGAGCGCTTCGAGCGTCAGCGTGCGCAGGTTGAGGCTGCTGCGGAGGGCGATGGCGAACCGGATAAGGCCGTGGTGCCGCCGCGTCCGGTCGTTGTCTTGCAGACGCCAATCCTCTGTTTGGTGGGGCCACCAGGTGTCGGCAAGACATCGCTGGGGAAGAGTGTCGCGCGTGCACTGGACCGTAAGTTCGTGCGCATGTCACTGGGCGGCATTCGTGACGAGGCCGAGATTCGCGGTCACCGGCGTACCTATATCGGCGCGCTACCCGGTCGAATCATTCAGTCGATGCGGCAGGCAGGAACTCGCAATCCCGTCATCATGCTCGATGAAATTGACAAGGTTGGCACGGACTTCCGGGGTGATCCTTCGGCCGCGCTGCTCGAAGTTCTCGACCCCGAACAAAACTTCGGATTCAGCGACCATTACATCGAGGTCCCGTACGACCTCTCCGAAGTGCTCTTCGTCACCACTGCCAACGTTGCCGAGACCATCAGCCCGCCGCTTCGCGATCGTATGGAGGTGATCCGCATCAACGGGTACACCGATGCGGAAAAACTCGGCATTGCCACACAGCACTTGGTGCCGCGCCAGCTCGATCAGCACGGTCTCGAAGCCGCCGAGTTGAACATTACCGACGACGCTTTACGCGCCTGCCTGCACGGGTACACCCGCGAAGCCGGGGTGCGCCAACTCAACCGCACCATTGCCGAGATCGCGCGCAAGGTGCCGCGCAAGCTGGCGCTGGGGACGCCACCGCCGGTGGTTGTCACCGCCCTGGATCTGGTTGAGTACCTGGGACCGCAGCGCTTCGAGAGTGGCGAGGCGCATGTCGTTGACGAAATCGGCACCGTCACCGGTGTTGTCGTGAGTGAGGTGGGCGGGGACGTGATCACGGTGGAAGCGCTGGCCATTGAGGGGCGCAACGACCTGGTGCTCACCGGCCAGATTGGCAACGTCATGGAGGAGTCGGCGCAGGCGGCGCTCTCCTGGGCCAAGGTCCATGCGGGTCGCTACGGTGCACCGCGCAGTTTCTTCGACACCCATGGCGTCCACATCCACGTTCCGGCCGGCGCCATTCCCAAAGATGGTCCATCGGCGGGGATCACGCTGGCGACGGCATTGGTCAGTGTGGCCAGCTCACGTGCGGTGCGTCGCGACGTTGCCATGACGGGTGAGGTGACGTTGCGGGGCAACGTCCTGCCGATTGGAGGGCTGAAGGACAAGCTGCTGGCGGCACATCGTGCGGGGATTGCCACCTTCATCTTGCCGCGGAAGAATGTTCGCGATCTTCACGAGGTGGACAAGGAAATCCTCGATGCCATCGAGATTGTTGCGGTGGACACCGTGAACGAAGTTCTCGATGTGGCACTGGTGCCGGCTGAGACCAATCGGACGCAACGCCGTGTCGGCTTCATGCTGCCGCTTCCTCCCGAACCTCCGGCAACCTTGCACTAAGAAGCTCCGCCAGTATGCCAGAGAATATTTCCGATCTCGTGCAACTGTCGATAGTGGTCGACCCGCTTTGGGGCCAGAACTGCTATGTGTTGCTGCGTCGCGACACCCACGCGGTTCTCGTGATTGATCCGGGCTTGCAACACGGCGATGTCATCCGTCTCCTCGATGATCAAAGCCTCACGTGTTCGCGTGTTCTCATCACCCACGGGCACCCCGATCACGTGAGTGGGGTGCCGGCTTTGCTTCAGGCACAGTCTTGCTCTGCTGCCATTCATCCCGCCGATCGTCCGTTACTTGACTTGGTTCGCATGTTTCCCGGTGTGGCGCCCGATAGTCCTCCTGTCGTCTGCGAGGAGGACTTGACTCCAGGTGAGCGGATCGAGTGGCAGGGGCTCTCTGTCGACGTTCTGCATACGCCAGGGCACACGCCGGGTTCGGTCTGCTTCCTGATTCACGGTGACACCGAGGGGGGGCGGCTACTGTCGGGGGACACGCTTTTTAGACGGAGTGTCGGTCGCACCGACCTTCCCGGGGGATCGTGGCCAACGCTTGCGTTCTCCATCGAGAAGACGCTGTACACGCTGCCACCTGACACCGTTGTCTATCCCGGTCATGGTGCGCCCACGAGCGTTGGCGAAGAGATGCTTGAGAATCCTTTCATCGCGCTCTCGAACCGCTGATCGATCCACTCTTCTAGTCGGTGCGGCCGAGGCGACCGAGTAGTTCGTGGAGGACTGCGCCGGTCACGCCCCATATGACCCGGTCGCCGGCGGTGTAAAAGTGGACGTCGTGGTCTTGGCCCTTGTGGTTGAGGCGGCGCGTTTCATGGGTTGCGGTCATCAGGTCGGCAAGGCCGATGCGAAACGATCCGGCCACTTCCACCGGGTCGATGCGAACTTCCCATTGCTTGCGCGGCAAACCGACGATCGGCGTCAGCCAGGCGTCGGACACCGCGGTGACCATGGGGGTCAGCGCGCCTAGTATCTCGACATTGTCCGGGTCGAGTCCCACCTCCTCCTGCGCTTCGCGTAGCGCGGTGGCGGTGGGGGTGGCGTCCCCCGGCTCGAAGCGTCCTCCGGGGAAGGCGATCTGTCCGGGATGGTGGCGCATGTTGGCCGCCCGTCGCACAAAGAGCAGCGGCAGCGATGGATGGCCGGGGTCGACGAGAAGCAGGACCGCCGCCGGGCGTTGGCTCACGTCTGGTGAAGGAATCGGGATCTGAGGAGACACGGAACTGCGCAGACGGCCGAGTAGGGGGGTGGCAAACATCTCTTATCCAGAGACTACCGCGGCGGCGAATCTTTCACGAACCTGTACGGTCTCACCTGAATTTGCGGACGGATCGTTGGTGGAGGTAGGTATGACCCAGTCGAGACCTAGCGTCATCGTCTACACCGATGGCGCCTGCTCGGGAAATCCGGGCAAGGGTGCCTGGGCCTATCGCCTGGAGTGGCCCGACGGCAAAGTCGACGAGGTGGCCGGGGCCAGCGCACAGACCACCAACAATCGCGAAGAACTCAAGGCGGTGCGTGAGGCGCTGAAGGCGGTACATGGGCGCATTGGTGCCGGCGATTGGAAGATCGTGATTCGCACCGACTCGCTTGGAGTGATCAACTGGCTAACCCGCCGTTGGAAGCGCAACAAGAATCTCGACCTCTTCTCCGAACTCGATTCCTTAGTCGACGCCCGGGTTGTTTTCGAACACGTGCGCGGCCACAGCGGCAACGCCGGCAACGAGCGGGTCGACAGCCTGGCTGTGGCGGCGACACTCGCTTTGCGAAGCTGAACAGGGCGTGACCGGTAGAGGTCCAGTCGCCGCCGGGGATGGAAAAGGAGTGCAAGTTGGCCTGTAAGCCGGGTTCTGTCCTCACCGCCTAGGCGGTGAGGGACGGCCATCCATCTAGGACGTCGATTGCCCGACGCCTCGTGCGGTCTGACCCGGGGATGGGACGAGCCGCCCTGGACACCGAAGTGTCCGCTCCCCTGTTCGACCTTGCTCCGGGCGGGGTTTGCCTGGCCGGCCGGTCACCCGGCCGCCGGGGGGCTCTTACCCCACCATTTCACCGTTGCCACAGCAGGGGTTGCCCCGTTGCCATGGCTGTGTAATTTCTGTGGCACTCTCCTTCGGGTCACCCCGACTGGGTGTTACCCAGCGCCCTTGCTCTTTGGAGCCCGGACTTTCCTCAGGCGTTGCCGCCCGCGACCGTCCAGCCAACTTGCTTTTGCCATGGTAGCCCACTGGTGCAAAACACGTTCTAGAACGTGTGGTCGGCGAGTTGCAGGGTGAACGTGGTGCTGGCGCCGCGAGTCACCGAACCGGTAATGAATACCGTTGGCGGCGGAGTGTCGAGATGGATAGAGATCGAGCCTGGTGCAGCAGTCTGGGTGCCGAGAGGATGGCCGTCCGGGTCGGTGACGATCAACTGCACGTCGGTGGGGCTCGACCAGACGAGGGTGGAGTGAAGTGCCTGGCCGGGCTTGATGCTGACATGCCATGTGCATGCGCCTGGCGACACGGTTCCGTTGGGGCAGACGGTCCCTACGGCGCTGGTCCCGGCGGCGAGACTGCCTGTCAGCGACACGGGAGCCGCTCCAGACACGAGGTTGATCGTGCCGTCCGGGCTAATTTGGACGCTGGGAGTTGGGGGGGCCTGGCCCCCCAACGCGAGAGAGTTGCCGGCTGCGGAAGCGGGTCCGGCTGCCGAGGGCCCCCCGCCGCCAAACAGGCGCGAGGTGATCGAGCCAATTGCGTTATGCACGGCGGGTTGCATGGCCAAGAGCCCACCCGCCGTGGCCAAAAGCAGAAAGGCGGCGCCGACGACGATTGCGTCCATCCATTGCCGTGACGACACCTTGCGGGCTTTCCTGGTGGCCGCGGAGGGCACGCTCTCATCGAGGAAGCATTCGTACCCGAAGCTGTAGTGGCGTTGGAAGATGGCGCGCTTCAGCCGGTTCGTGGCACCTGGCTTTATAACCTCAGTCGACACGCGGTCGTTTTACGAGGCCCCAGTGTGAATAGGGGAACCAGCCCTCCGTCGAGGCTTCTGCCGAGTTCTAGGTCGTCCATGGGTTCTCCCTTTGCCAGCCTGACATTTAGATACTCGGATGGCGGAAGGGACATACCACGGACAGTGTGAAAAGGCCTCGCGTACATTTGTTCTGATTGACGTTGTGAACTCAGACTGCTACCCTTCGCCAACGGAGTGGAGGTAAGTGGTGAAAAGTGGGGATCAATATGACGGCCCAGTTCTGGTCCGGCAGCGTGCCGGTACCGGGGGCTGAAGCATGTTCCTCGGTCAGTACCGCCACCAACTCGATAGCAAGGGACGTGTTGCTGTTCCAGCCCAGTTTCGTAAGGGTCTGGGGCGGGGCAGTGTCATCGCCTTTGGTCCGGAACGCCGTCTTGTGATTTGGCCTACAGAGGAGTGGTTGGAGGTGACACAGCGCTACCGCCGCACCGGGGCGACCCCGGCCGAGGAGCGCGAGTACATCCGCCAGCTCTACGCCAATGCGCGCGAAGTCGAACTTGACGGCCAGGGCCGCCTCCTGCTCACCTCCGACCAGCGAGCTTTCGCGGAGGTCGCAGACCGTGCGGTGTTCATTGGCGGAGGCAACTGCGTCGAGGTTGTGGGGGAGGGCATCTGGGATGCCGAAACCGCCGCTCTCAGCCCCGAGGCGTTCACCGCGCTACACGATCGTGTCAACCAGTCTCCGGTGACCACGGCATGATCCGCTGCCACTTGACTTTTTACCCCTTCCATGACGACCGTGGCGGTCATGGGAAACAGTGCTTCCGCCACGCCCGGTACTCCAGAACCTAGCGCTCTGGAACACCGGCCGGTCCTTCTACACCCGCTAATAGACAGCCTGCAGCCCAAGCCGGGACAGGTGGCCGTCGACGGTACTTTTGGTGCCGGAGGCATGACCGCTGCGCTCCTCGAGCGTGTAACTCCCGGTGGGCGCGTCATCGCCATCGACCGCGATCCGGCAGCGGTGGCGCGTGGGCGCGCTCGGTTTGCCCAGGCCGGTGCCGCAGTGACCCTTGTGGCCGGCAACTTCGCCGACCTGGACCAGATCGTTCACGGCATGGGGCTCGACGCCGTTGACATCGTCGTGCTCGACCTCGGCATTTCCTCGCTCCAACTGGACGATCTCGCTCGCGGCTTCAGCTTCCGGTTCGACTCGCCGCTGGACATGCGGATGGACCCAACCGGGGACTCGGAGACCGCCGCGGATATCGTGAACGGGTGGGACGAGGGCGGCCTTGCCTCACTGCTTCGCGATTACGGCGGAGAGCGCTTTGCCCGGCGTATTGCCGCCGCCATCGTCCGCCGGCGCAGCGTTGCACCGTTGCATAGCACAGCGGAACTTACCGAACTGGTCGCCGCTGCGATTCCGCGGCGGTTCTGGCCCAAGCGGATTCATCCGGCGACCAGAACCTTCCAGGCACTTCGAATCGAGGTCAACCAGGAGTTGAAGAACCTCGAACTAGGGATGCAGGCAGTCATTTCGATTCTCCGGCCCGGTGGGCGTCTTGGGGTCATCGCTTTTCACTCTCTTGAGGACACCCTTGTCAAGAACTCACTCCACGTCGCAGCAAAGAACTGTATTTGTCCCCCCCAACAGCCCCTCTGCACCTGCGCCCATCGGGCCTCACTCCACCTTCCCAGCCGCAAGGCCATCAAGCCGGATGCGGCGGAGCTTGCCGACAACCCCAGGGCGCGATCCGCGCACCTTCGAATCGCCGAAAAGCTCTGACACCTATCGCAGCACTCGTACCACCAAACGTTATTGCACTGGAGAGAACGGTAGTGTTCCGCAGCCTCTTGCACCTACGCCATCGCAACGCCACCCGTCGGGGTGGCGATCATGCGATCTCGGATCTTACGGCCGTGCCCATCGAGCCGGTTCAGATCCGACGGAGCCGCACGCGGCGCGGCGGTCCGCGCACGCCGCTGCCACTGGTGGGCCTCATCGCCATCGCAGCAGGCGTTGGCGTGGCTTATGTCGCCCAGGTCGCGCATGCGACGCAGGCGACGTACGAAGCGTCCCAGTTGCAGCGGGACGAGTCGCAACTGCGCACGGAAGCATCGCGTCTCGACGATCAACTGGCGCGGCTGCATGCCACGGAGCGTGTGGTTGCCGCGGCGCAACAACTTGGCATGCGTCCTGCCGGGCAATGGGCATATGTAGCGAGCCAGAAGGTCGTGGTCATCGAGGTTCCGAATCCCAAGCCTGCCACCCAGGTTGCATCCGGTGATCCGCTGCAGCACTTCATTGCGGTTATCGGAGGCGCCTTCGGCGTCGAGGCTTCGAATCCGTGACGCCACGGCGGCCGTCCTTCGAACGTGGCGGTGCGGTGTCGGCGCGCCACATGGATGTGCGTACGGGCGCTCGCCGTGCCCGGGGATGGTTCGTAGGCGAACCGCCGAGCTTCCGTGGTCGGGCGTTCTGGCTGTGGTTGGCCTTCGTCTCGGTCGGCATCATTCTTGCGGGGCGTCTGGTCGACGTCCAGATCCGCCAAGGCAAACAGCTTGCTTCGGCTGCGGCGCAGATGCACCAAATTTCGGTCGCGCTGAGCGCTCATCGTGGTCGCATTTTCGACGCCAACGGCAACATTCTGGCCAGCGATGTGGCGGTCTATGACATCTACGCCGACCCCAGCCTCATATCCAGCAGTGATCGTGCCGGGGTTGCCGCCCAGCTGGCTCCGGTTCTCAACATGGGACCAGGCCTGATCAGCGATCTCCTCGGCAAGGCCACGCACTTCGTCTACCTGTCCAAGGGCGTGTCCGCGGATGTGCGCAGCCGGCTCGAGGCCCTGCGCATTGATGGGGTGGGGGCCATAGAACGCGACAAACGGGTATACGAACCCTCACCAATTACGCCCAATACCTTCGCTGAGCCCCTGCTGGGCTATGTCGATGGCGAGGGAAATGGCAGCTACGGTGTCGAACAGTACTACAACAAGGCCCTCAAGGGTGTCGATGGCAGCGAATCCACGCTGCGCGACATGGCCGGCAACTCCATCGTGCTGAGCCAGCAGACGCACAAGGACGCTCGCGACGGATCTGATCTCCACTTGGGCCTCGACTCGCGCATTCAGTACTGGGCCGAACAGGCGCTCGCCAAAGGTGTGGCCTATGCGGAGGCTGAGTCGGGAGAGGTTCTCGTCATGGACACCAAGAGTGGTGTCGTTCGGGCTTGGGCACAGGATCCCGCCTACAACGCCAACGATTTCGCTCATGCCAATGTCGCCGACTTCCGCGACCAATCGATTGCAGATCTGTATGAGCCAGGATCGACGATGAAGGTGATCACCTTCGCCGGTGGATTGAATGGTCAGGTGATCGCGCCCACGACCACTCTCGACGAACAACCCCAAACGATTGATGGCTACACGATCCATGACTGGGACAACAAGGCGCATGGTTTGATCACCATGCAGGATGTGCTCGATCAGTCTCTCAACAACGGCGCCATCCGGGTGATGCAGTTGCTGGGGCATGACGCCTTCTACAAGAACTTGCTGGCCTTCGGCGTGGGCTCGCCAACGGGAATCGACCTTGCCGGCGAACAGAATCAGCCCTTGGAGCCGCAGTCGCAGTGGAGCGACATCGACTATGCCACCGCCTCGTTCGGACAACATGTCTCGATGACGCCCGTGGAGATGCTGGCTGCTATCAACGCTGTCGGAAATGGCGGCGTCTGGGTGCAGCCCCATGTCGTGCAGGCCGTTGTCGATCCGGCCACCGGCAAGTCGACGCCGGTTGTGGCCACAACGCGGCGGGTCATGACGCCTGAATCTGCGAACACGCTGGCGACCATGATGACCGGCGTTGTGGACCACAAGAACGCTGAGGGATTCCTGGCACGGATTCCGGGATTCCAAGGCCAGATAGCCGGCAAGACGGGCACCGCCGACGAGCCCACCAACGGTCAGTACGAGGGTTCGCTGATCGTCTCCTTCGGGGCGTTCATGCCCGTCAGCAATCCGCAGTTCACGATGCTCGTGGTGTTGCGATACCCGCACGAGACCAAGGTTCCCCGGTTCGGTGCCTTTCTGGCGGCTCCGGTGTGGAAGGACATCGCCCAGGTGATCGTCGACCAGTGGCGCATCTTGCCGTGACCCGGGAGGAAGGCTGATGCTTCACGCGGCGCTGGCGCTGGGCTTTGGTCTTGTGCTCACGTTGGTGCTGTATCCGGCATTTCTCAGTCAACTCGTGAGTTTTCGCGCTGGCCAGCGAATTCAGGAGTATGGGCCCGCGAGTCATGCCACCAAGGTGGGCACACCCACGATGGGCGGCTTGCTCTTCTGCGTGGTCATCGCTGCGGCGTGGCTGCTCTTCGATCGCAGCCGGGCCGGGTTCGTTCTTGCCTTCGCATTTGGTGGCGGTGCCGCCCTGGGCCTGGTCGATGACGTGGCCAATGTTCGCGGCCAGGGCGCGCTGGGCCTGCTCGGCCGCCAGAAACTCCTGCTGCAAGCGGTCATAGGGGTTCTCGTCGGGATGGGACTGAATCAGATTGGGGCGACGCATCAAATCCTCCCGTGGTTGGGCGCCCCCGATCTTGGTGTCGCCATCGTGCCTCTGGCCGCACTGGTCGTTGTATGTGCCAGCAATGCCGTCAACATCACCGATGGCGTCGACGGACTTGCCGCCACGTGTTGTGCCGTTGCCTTCGGCGCTCTTCTGTTCATTGCGCTTGGCGTCCACAACCTCCCCGCCATAGTCATTTCAGCTACGACGCTGGGTGCGCTCGGAGGATTTCTCGTATTCAACTGGTTCCCGGCGCGCGTCTTCATGGGTGATACCGGGTCGCTGGCGCTCGGTTGTGCTCTGGTGGCCGTCAGCGCCGAACTCCATCTGCTCTGGCTGCTGCCGCTGCTGGGGATAGTCTTCGTCGTCGAGACCCTCAGCGTCATCGTCAACGTGACCGCGATCAGGAAGTTCCATCGCCGGATCTTGCGTTCCAGTCCAATTCACCATCACTTCGAGGCTTTGGGGTTTCGCGAGCCGGTGATCGTCGCCGGATTTGGTTTTGTGGCGCTGCTGGCTGCGGTCGCGACCGCGCTCTACGCTCACCATCTCGGTGGCCTGGTATGAACGAACGGGCGGTTGTCATAGGGCTTGGCAGGAGTGGCCTCGCGTGTGCCCGGTTTCTTCACGCCGAGGGCTTTCACGTCACAGTTGTAGATCGTGCGGACACTGCTGATCTACGTGTCGTGGCGGCCACATTGCCTCCTGATGTTGATGTCAGACTTGGCGGTTACACAGCGGACGTTGGCCTTGGTGCCGCGCTTATCTGTCCGTCACCTGGGGTCCGGTGGGATTCACCAGAGCTGGAGCGAGCTCGCGACGCCGGTGTTCGCGTGCGCAGCGAGATAGACCTGTTTCTGGAACGCTGCCCGGCGCCGGTTGTTGCCATCACCGGGACCAACGGCAAGACCACGACAACTGCGCTGACCGCCGCTGTGATAGCGGTTTCCGGCGTGCGGGTGCATTGCGGCGGCAACATTGGCAACACCGTCTTGGACAGGATTGGTGACATTGCCGCAGACGATGTTGTCGTACTCGAGCTCTCGTCTTTCCAAATCGAATCGCTGAGCCAGGCCAACTGTGATACCGGATGTGTACTGAACATCACACCCGACCACCTTGACCGGCATACCACGCTCACGCACTACGCTGACCTCAAGGCTCGGTTGGTCGAGGGCGCCAAGCGGTGTGTCGTGCTAAATCACGACGACGCCATCACCCGTGCCATGGCGGCCAGAGCCGGTGCTGCGGTGAGCTTCTTTGGCTACGATCTCGCGGGTCACGACGGATCCTCCGTGGTCGGCGACAGTATTGTCAGCGTTGACTCCGGCCATGTCGACGCCTTCATGTCGGTGGCAGACGTGCCGCTTTTGGGGGCGCACAACATTGCCAACGTCCTGGCCGCAGTGTGCATGGGACGTGCCGCCGGCGTGGAACTCGAACAAATTGCCGAGGCGGTGCGAGGCTTCACCCCGGTAGTGCACAGGCTGCAGCCGGTGCGCGACGAGGATGGCATCCTGTGGGTCAACGACAGCAAGGCGACCAACGTGGATGCCGCGCAAAAGGCGCTGGATGCTTTTGGCAAGCGGCCGATTGTTTGGATTGGGGGGGGATCGAGTAAGGGCGTGGGGCCAGACGCTCTGGCCGATACGGTTACTGCTCATGCCCGGGTGGCCGTGCTCTGCGGGGCGACGGGGCCAGAACTCGACGCTGCGCTGGCGGTTCGCGGTTTTACCGAGCGCCACTTGGTGGCCGATCTCACCGCAGCGGTGCAGCGGGCGCGCGAGGTTGCTCGCCCTGGCGATGTCGTTCTGCTGGCGCCTGGATACGCCAGCTTCGACCAGTTCCACGACTTCGAAGAACGTGGTCGGGTCTTTACGGCGCTGGCCAATGGCACTTGTGAGCCGACCGTTGAGGAAGTGTGATGCCGACAACTGCCCAGGCGTTCCAGCGAGAATCCGAGTCGATGAAAGCTGAGTCTTTGATGCGGCGTCTGCGCCGCCGTGGTCGCGTGACCCTTGTCGACGAGCGGGTCGAGAAGGCAGGGGGCATCGATGGCTGGCTATTGACCGTTCTGGCGGCGCTTTGTGCCTTTGGCCTCGTCATGGTCTATTCGGCATCGGAGGCACTCGGCTACATCCGGACTCTCAATGCCAACTACTTTTTCGAGCGCCAGGCGGGAGCTTTGGCGCTGGGACTTCTCGGCCTCATCGTGGCGTCGCGCTTCGACTACCACCGCTGGCGTAAGTTCACCAAACCGCTCGTGATCGCGACCTTGGTACTTCTGGTCCTCGTGCTGGTGCCGCATCTCGGGACCAGTCGTAATGGAGCGCAGCGTTGGTTCTCCATTGGTCCCCTATCGGTGCAGCCCTCCGCGGTGGCGGCGGTCGTCGCCGTCGTGGCGCTGGCGCGCTGGCTCAGCGATCGCGGGCCGCAGGTGCGTGGCTGGCGTGGGGTGCGCGACTACAGCGTGGTCGTGGGTGGGCTGCTGCTTCTGATACTGCTCGAGAAAGACCTGGGTACGGCCATCGTGGCCGGATGCGTGGCTTTGGCGATGCTGGCACTGGCCGGTGGTCGCAAGCGTCATCTGGTCGCGCTACTGGGGTTTGCCTCCGTCGCCGGCTGGATGCTCATCCAGGTGGAGTCCTATCGTGCGGCCCGCCTGGCCAGCTTCACCAATCCCTTCGCGGATCCGCTCAACACCGGTTACCAACCTGTCCAGGCACTCTACGCGCTGGGTTCCGGCGGGTTGACGGGCGTGGGGTTGGGCAACTCGATCGAGAAGTACAACTGGCTGCCGGAGGCCCATTCCGACTTCATCTTCGCCATCATCGGGGAGGAACTCGGCCTCATCGGAACCCTTTGCGTGATTGCTGCGTTTCTATTCCTGGGCTGGCGTGGCATCCGTGCTTCGCTGCGTGCTCCCGACAGCTATGGCGCTCTGCTCGCCGGAGGAATCACTGCGTGGGTCTGTATCCAGGCGTTCATCAATATCGCTGCTGTCACCAATGTCATCCCCACCACGGGGATACCGCTACCCTTCATCAGTTACGGTGGCACGTCACTGGCGATGACGCTGGTGGCAATGGGGATACTGTGCAATGTCTCGGCACAGGGTCGCCGGCAGGGAGAAATGCGGCGTGCGTACGTTGATCGCTGGCGGAGGAACGGGGGGGCACCTGACTCCCGCACTGGCACTTGCACAGGCGCTGCAACACAGCGAAGCTGAAGCTCAGGTTCTGCTCGTCAGCCGTCGTGGAGGCGTTGCCGAGGACTTGGTTCATGCCGTCCATGTGCCGCTGGAGGCCATTCCGATCAGCGGTCTGGATCTCGGCAACGCCCGCTCCATGGTTGCCTTCGCCAGCCGGCTGCCGGGCGGTCTGCTACATGCGCGCAGATTGATCCGACGCTTCGCGCCCGATGTGGTGGTGGGTGCGGCGGGATACGTGTCCGTTCCAGTCGTTGCCGCGGCACGGATGGCGAAGATTCCGGTCGTCCTACTCGAACAGAACGCCTTGCCCGGCAGGGCGACGCGGCTGTTCGCTGGAGGAGCTCATGTGGTCGCGGCGTCATTTGCCGGTACGGCCAAGTCCCTGCCCAAAGCTCGTGTCGTTCATACCGGCAATCCCATCCGGGCGGAGGTGGAGGCAATACCGCGCAGGCCGCTTGGCGAGCGCTGCCGTCAGGTTCTGGTAATGGGGGGCAGCCAGGGGGCACGGCGGCTCAACGAGGCTGTGCTGGCCGGTCTTCGCGAACTCCTTGAATCTGACTCCGAGATTGCGGTTACGCACCAGACCGGAGCGCTGGACGAGGCGCGTGTGACACGCTTTCGCCTTGCCCTGCCGGTGGAGTTGCAGGCCCGCTATCACGTTGCGGCGTTCTTCTCCGATATAGCCTCCGAAGAAGCGGCGGCCGATCTGATCGTCATGCGGGCGGGTGGATCGTCGCTGGCCGAGGCCTCTGCCCTGGGACGTCCCATGGTGCTCGTGCCCTACCCTCACGCAGGTGGTCACCAGCAATACAACGCCGCCCCCTACGTCGACATGAATGCCGCCGTGTCGGTGGACGATGCGGAGTTCTCGGGCAATCGCTTTGTCGCCGAGGTTCGCCGGATGATCGTCGACCGGGCCCGTTGGCACGCGATGGCCAGGGCGTCATCGGCGATGGGCCGGCCGGATGCTGCTGCGCGCGTTGTCGAGTTGGTCGGCGAGGCCGCCACATGGCGCCAGTTCAAGGACAGGGTGCATTCATGACGGAGACGGTGGGGAGCCAGTTGCCGCAGCACGTCCACTTCCTGGGTGTCTGCGGCTATGCCGTAAGCGGAGCCGCGCTGCTTGCCAAGCAGATCGGCTGCATGGTTACCGGCAGCGACGATTGCGCCTATCCGCCGACAACCGATATCCTGACTGGGGCGGGTATACCCTGGGTCGACGGGAGCGATCCTGTCAATCTGGACCGCTGGGGGCTGCCCGACCTGGTCGTGGTGGGTAACCAGACCCGGCCTGGCAATCCCGAGTGGCAGGCGGTGCGCTCGCGGAGCATCCCCTACACGAGTGAGATCGAGTTCTTCGCACAACTCACCCAAGATCGTGTACGGCTCTCGGTGTGCGGTACCCACGGCAAGACGACAACCACGGCTTTACTGGCACACATGCTGGCTGTCGCAGGCCTGGATCCGGGCCTGAGGCTGGGTTCGACCTCGCTCGATCTCGGTGCCAGCGCACGTCTGGGCAAAGGGCCGTTTGTGTTCGAAGGCGACGAATACACCACCGCCCCCTGGGATCCTCGGCCCAAATTCCTACACACCCGACCCCAGGCCGCCTGTGTAACGCGGCTCGAACTCGACCATCCCGACATCTACGCATCGCTAGATGCCTATCGTGAGCCCTTCGTGGAGCTGGCGAAATCCATGCCGGTGGACGGTCTGCTCGCGGTGTGTGCCGACGATTCCGAAGCGGTGGCCCTGGCGCCATCCGCCACCTGCCGTGTGGTGACCTACGGCGAATCACCAAGTGCCGGCTGGCGCATCTCCCATCTGCGCGATGTGGCCGGCGTGCAGCACTTCCACCTGAACGGAGAGGGGGCGGAACTCGAGGTGGCCCTCACCTTTCCGGGCCGCCACAATGCGGCCAATGCTTGTGCCGCGCTGCTGCTGGCGGCATACGCCGGCGCATCTCTGCCGGACTGTCTTTTGGCATGCACCACCTTCCGCGGACCGGCGCGTCGCTTCCAGATCCTGGGTGAGGTTGGGGGATGCGCCGTGGTTGACGACTATGCCCATCATCCGACCGAGTGCCACGCCGCCATCGATGCGGCGCGGCAGCGCTATGCCGGGCGGCGTCTCATCGCCGTCCACACGCCGCACACGTATTCGCGCACGCTCACGCTGCTCGACGACTACGCCGATGTGTTCGAAGGCGCTGACGTGCTCCTCCTCGGTCCTATCGAGGCGGCCCGAGAACGTGGTCAGGAGGTCACGGTCACCAGTGAGGATGTGGCCGCGAGGGTGCGTCATGTGCCCCAAATTCAAGTTGTCGATACCAGTCAAGCGGCCATCGACCTGATCGGTGAAATCGTTCGAGACGGCGACGTCGTGCTGGTGCTGTCTTTGGGTGGGTTCGACAAGATCGCATCGCGCATCCACGCGGCACTTAGGGCTCGTACCTGAATAACATGGCACATCTCCATCCACCGATCCTCGCCGAATGCCAGCGTCAG
The DNA here is from genome assembly GCA_014874355.1 of bacterium. Taxonomy (GTDB): domain Bacteria; phylum Chloroflexota; class Dormibacteria; order Aeolococcales; family Aeolococcaceae; genus JACWAJ01. The sequence continues at coordinate 28,797 of JACWAJ010000065.1, forward strand.
CTTCTGCGCTTCTCGTTCAGGTACCTACCGGTACCATCACTGCGATGCTCGTTCGCTTCCTTGGCCTCGGCGGTCTCGGCGGCGGATCTGCACTATGTTATTCAGGTACGAGCCCTAGGCAACCGGCATGCCTGAACCGGGTGGGATTGCAAGTTGGCCGGGGGCGCGCGCGGATGAACCGCTGGCGAGGCATTCGCAGTACGGCATAGGCGGGCCTGCAGACTGGTTCGTCAAGGTGGACGACGCGATGGCACTCGGCGATCTGCTCCGTCTGGCGAATGCGGCCGGACTGCCTGTCACTCCGATCGGGGCGGGCAGTAACACGCTCATCCTTGATGGTGGCATCCGGGGCGTGGTGGTCGAAATCACCGACAAGGCGATGCGCGTCATCGACGATACGGTGATCGAGCTTCGAGCCGGCTGCATGCTGCCTCGAGTGGCCCTGGACTGTGCTCGGCTGGGCCTTGCCGGGCTCGAGTTCGGCATTGGCATTCCGGGAACGTGTGGTGCCAGCATTCGTGGTAACGCCGGTGCCTTTGGTCGTGAGATCAAGGATGTTCTGCTGGAGTGCTCCGCGCTGGATGTGCAGGGTGCGATGCGTACGTTTTCGGCTTTGGAATGTCAGTTTGCTTATCGCACCTCGATCTTCAAACAGTCGCTCACAGACAGCATCGTCGTTGCGGCGCGTTTTGGCGTGACACCCAACACCGCCTATGCCGTGCGGCGGCGTACCGCCGCCATCCAGGCACACCGCAAATCAACCCAGCCTTATGGTATTCGGAGTCTCGGTTCGGTTTTCACCAACCCTCCGGGTGATCATGCCGGGCGCCTCGTAGAGGCGGTGGGGTTAAAGGGCGCTCGTCGCGGCGGGGCAGAGATATCGACCGTTCATGCCAATTTTATTGTCAACGTGGATCGAGCCACCGCACGAGACGTTCTTGACCTGGTGGAACTGGCTCACGACCGGGTGCTGGCGGACTTCGGCGTCGATCTTGTGCGCGAAATCGTTGTCATGGGCGAGGATAAGGCGCGGTCGGAACCGTCGGTGACGAAGCGGAGGAGTGGCGGGTGAGGCGTGTCGGTGTGGTTTTCGGCGGGCAGTCGGTTGAGCACGAAGTGTCGGTGATCACCGCCATGCAGGTGATGGCGGCATTGCCCGCGGCCGGTTACGTCGCCGTGCCGCTTTACATCGCCAAGTCGGGCACCTGGTATACGGGTGACCTGTTGAACCGTCTCGATGCATTCCGGGATTTCGACCGGGTGCTGCGGGGTGCAATGGCGGTTACACCGCGGATTGACGGCGCGCATCCCGGCCGGCTCGATGTGGTGGGCGGTCGGCGCGGCATCTTGGGGCGTGGTTCCGCTGCCGAGATAAGCGTCGACGTGGTGCTGCCGCTAGTGCATGGTTCTCATGGCGAGGACGGCACTCTGGCGGGGCTTTGCGAACTCTGGGGAGTGCCCTATGCCGGCTGTGGCGTGGCCGCTGCGGCGCTGTCCATGGACAAGTCGCTGGCCAAGCGCATATTCCGCGCAGCCGGTCTTCCCGTTCTCGATGACATGGTGGTTGAACGCCAGCATTGGCTCCAAGATTCCCCTGCCGCCGTCTCTAAGATCGAGCATTGCTTCGGCTATCCGGTCTTCGTCAAACCGGCAACTCTCGGTTCGTCGATTGGCGTTTCCCCCGCCGGATCTGCCCGCGAGCTGCGCGACGCCATCGACCTCGCCCTTGCTTACTCCGACCGGGTGCTGGTCGAGCCTCAAATGCAAGATATCGTGGAGATCAACTGTGCCGTGCTGGGAAGCGGTGACACCGTTCGCGCTTCAGCCCTGGAGCAACCTGTGGTCAGCGGGGTGCTCACCTATGCGGAAAAGTACGCAGGCGGGAAGAAGGCGGCAAATGCCGGCATGAAGGGCGCTCGGCGGATCGTCCCGGCACCGATCGACGTTGCGCTGGCCGGCCGCATAAGCCGGCTGGCCAAGGACGCATTTCACGCCATCGGGGCGGCGGGTGTCGCTCGAGTCGACTTCCTGGTCTCACCTGAGCGCGGTGAGGTCATCCTCAACGAGATCAACACAGTCCCGGGATCGCTGGCCTTCTATCTCTGGGAGGAGTCGGGACTTCCCTTTGCCGAGCTGCTGAACTCGCTCATCGACCTGGCGTTTGCCGCAGATGCAGAGAGATCGGGCACCACCTATTCGATCGATTCGTGGTTGCTTGCGGGTGGGATCGGCGGGGTCAAGACGGGGGGCTCCGCCTGAGTGCGATGACTAACCTTCTCGACATCGTCACCGAGGTGCCGCCGGCCCACGTCTTGCTGGCGGGGGAGGGGCCGCCGGTGCTGTGTCTCCACGGCTGGGGCGCCAGTGCCGGATTGTTCGTGCCTCTGAGCCGCGAACTTGACGATCGGTTCTTCCTGATCGCCCCCGATTTCCCGGGATTTGGCGCGACGCCCGTGCCTGAGCGACCTTGGAGCGTTGACGATTACGTCGTCTGGACACTCGCGCTTCTCGACCGTCTGGGACTCGTCCGTGTCGACATAGTTGCCCATTCGTTTGGGGCACGGGTGGCCATCAAACTCGCGGCAGCGCATCCTGAACGGGTTGGGCGCATGGTGCTCACAGGTGCGGCAGGGGTGCGCCCCAAGCGCGGTATCGGCTACTACTTGCGCGTGCGTACTTTCAAGTTGCTGAAGCGCGTGCGTTCCGCACATATGACCCTGAGGTGGGTACGAGATTGGGCCTGCCGTCGAGTCGAGCGCAGCGGTTCGCGCGACTACCAGGCTGCCGGCGGGGTGATGCGGGGAACTTTCGTCAGCGTCGTCAATGAGGACCTTGTCGAGTGGCTGCCCAAGGTGACGGCATCCACCTTGCTGGTCTGGGGCGACCGCGACGACGAAACCCCGCTCCGTGATGGCCGTCTCATGGAGCAACGCATCCCCGACGCGGGTCTGGTGATATTCGAGGGACGGAGCCATTACGCCTACATCGAGGAGGCGGCGCGTTTCGCGCACATAGTGGCCACGTTCTTGAGCGGCGAGGCCGCAGCATGATCGGTGGCGTCGGAATTGCGATGGTGGCGTTGCTGTGGCTTCTGGCCATAACCCGTATCTCCGTTGTGGCGTCGCGAATGTTCCAGATCGAGGAATACGAGGCGCTCCGGCTCTGGAGATGGGCCAATGTGCGCGCCTGGAACTGGCATCGCGCGCTCGCCGTTGCGAGCGCTGCCGCTCTAGTCCTGGCAGGGGTTGCGGTACTGCGCAACGAATCCTATTGGGTCATCGCCGAGGGCCTCACGGGCACCGCGCTGCTCAACCTCTTGTGGCGCTGGCTGCCGCCCAAGAAGGCGCTGGTGTGGACGCCACGCATGCGCCGCCTATTCGCGACGACGGTGGTACTGGCGGTCGTCCTGACCGCCGCCGTCGCCATCCTGGCGCTTCGCAGTCCGGTGGTCGTGGGGGCGGTGGCCGTATGGGTCGGGATCTTCATGGCGAGCACCATCCCCGTCTTTCTGTTCGTAATTGCCAACTGGCTGATGGCTCCCGTCGAGGCCGGGGTGCGGTGCGGCTTTATCCGCCGTGCCCGCCGCCGCCTTGCCGCGGTCGATCCGGTTGTCGTAGCGGTGGCGGGGAGTTGGGGCAAGACGTCGACCAAGCACATCCTCGCCCAGCTATTGCCCGCAGCTGCTTTCGCACTGCCCACGCCGCGGAGTTTCAACACCCTGATGGGGGTCACCCGCACCGTCAACGAGAATCTCGCGGATTCGCACAAGACGTTCATCGTGGAGATGGACGCTTACGCTCCGGGCGAGATCGCCTCCATTTGCGATCTGGTGCACCCGCGGCTTGCGATCGTGACCGCGGTGGGTCCGCAGCACCTCGAGCGTTTCGGCAGTATCGAGCGAATTGCAGACGCGCTGTACGAGACCGTCGCTGCGCTTCCCCCCGAGGGTGTCGCGATCATCTATGCGGGGGATCCCAGTTGTGCCGCACTGGCACTGCGCGCGGTCGGGGAGAAGCGCCGGGTCGTCACCTACGCCATGGAGGGCGAGGGCGTCAACGCCGACATCTCCGCGACCGACGTCCGGGTCGATGGTGGGGGTTCTCACTTCATGTGGCGCTGGGGGGCGGAGCAACTGGAGACAAGGGTGGACGTGCCACTGCTGGGGCGTCATCAGGTGCTCAATGTCAGCGCCGCGTTGGCGGCTGTGCACCTGCTCGGCTTCGATGCGATCGCGGCGGTGTCATCTGCGGCACGGTTGCAACCTGTCGAGCACCGGCTGCAACCGGTTCCCAGTGGCCACGGAGTTGTCGTCATTGACGATTCCTACAACGCCAATCCCGTTGGCGTCCACAACGGCCTGGACGTCTTATCCGCGCTTGGCGAAGGCAAGAGGATCCTTGTGACACCGGGACTGGTTGAACTAGGCGCCGAGGAAGATGCCGAGAACCGGCGCTACGGTGAGCACGCGGCCCGTGTTTGCGATCACGTGATCGTCGTACGCGCCAAGACCACTGAGGCGTTACTGGCGGGCCTTGGCGCCGGGGGTATCGACGCGAAGGCCGTCCATGTGGTGGCATCGCTGGCCGAGGCCACCACGGTCATAGGTTCGCTTGCCCGTCGCGGAGACGTGGTTCTCTTCGCCAACGATCTTCCCGACACGTACTAAGGCTCACGCTTTGCATGATTCTCGGGCATAATCAGGTGACGGTCGTCAGCCCACTCCATAACGTCTTCTCAACGTCGGTGAATTGTCATTTCTCGTATGGCCATCACGTCGCAGCGTTCTACCGCTAGCGCTGAGCGCGTCCAGCATCGTGCCAGGGTTCGCGCTCAGGCGGCGTCACTTGTCGACATCCCGAGTCGGCGGCGCGACTTTCGCACACCTTCAAGCCTCAACTTGCGTTCCACGTCGCGAAGGCGGCTCCATGCGCCGCAACCGCGTTGGCGGGTCGGCGAAGGTCACGGCAATTCGCGTCGTGGTGTGACCGTAGGGCTCCTTGTGCTCCAGGTTATTGGGTTGGTGCTGCTGCTGGTGCTGCCTGGCTTCCAGGTTCGCAACGTCAGCATTGCGGGAAGCCGCCTACTGACGCGAGAGGCGGTACTCGATGCGGCTTTGGTGCCTTCGCACAGCATCTTCACCGTCGATGGTGGTGCGATCCGTCAGCGTCTTATTGGCCTTCCGTGGATACGCAGTGCGACCGTCACCACCGAGTTGCCCAATACCGTGAGTATTCACATCGTCGAGTGGTCGCCCAGTCTGCGGTTGCATCGCAATGGACATGACACGCTTGTCGCCGACTCTGGTGCCACCGTGGATACTTCGGCGGGGCGGCCGGACGTGGTGTCGAAAATCCCCGTCCTGGTTGATGAACGTACGGGTAAGACTGCGACTCTCGACCCCGCTCTCGTTCAGATGCTCGATGCCACGAGCAGTCGCTTCCCGGCGGTGTTTGGTTGCTCGGTTGCAGCCTATGAGTGGCGTGCTGACGGCATGCTCGTCATCTGGACGTCCACGGGATGGTCGGCGGTGCTAGGGCATATGGATGCCAGCGGCGAGGTGGCCGCCATTCCCGATCAACTGAGCTCGCTGGCCGCGCTCAAGGCTCATCTCAACTTCACCGCGCCGGGTTTTGGCTATGTCAATCTGGAAAATCCGGAGGCACCGGCAGTTGGCGGCACGCCGGGCTTGCCGCCAACTATCAAGGACGCTCTGACGTTGAGCGTTCCCAAACCTGCGTCGCCGTCAACACCGTCGGGGTCGACTGCTCAACCGGGTGGGCCCAAGGCGCCTGCGCCCACGCCAGTGCCCGCACCCACGCCGCCTCCCACACCTGCACCGACAGCGGCCCCGACACCCTACGTTTTCAACGTCCAGCTCTCACACTGAGGCCGAGAACTGCTGCCGAAAGGGCTGGCGTTGGCCATAGATTCGGCGGCGATATTTAGGGGCGATATTTAGGCGGGCGCAACTTTGTCCGTTTCACGTCCGCGTTAGTCGGTTACCGTTTCGACATGGCAGAAAACACACCAAACACCGACAAGACCCCGGATACTCCGCTGGGCGGTTCGTCCAACCTCAGCTTTCACACCCGTCGCGTCGTCGCCGAAGGTAACGTCAAGGGACGTTGGGCGGGGTTTCGCGCCAGGCGTCGTGCCCGTATCGCGGAGTACAACGAGAAGCAGGCACTTCGGTATGCCAAGAAGGCAGGCGCAGCCACCGATGCGGCCGGGAAACTTCGTGCCGAGCAGGCTGAACTGGCCCGTCGTGCCGATGCGGCCCGCCAGTTAGAGCTGGTTGAGCAGCAGGCTGCGTCTGAGCGTCGTGCCGCCCAGATTGCTGAACTTGCCCGCTTTGACGCTGTGAGCCGCACACTCAAAGCCAAGCACTCCGTGGAGAGCACTGCCGCGGCCATCAAGATCGAGCAGGCCGAGAGGGCTCTGGTTGAGGCCAGGCAGGCTGCCGAGGCGGTTGAGCAGGAGCATGCCCAGGCCAATCTCCATCACCAGGAGGCCAAGGCCAGCACCCGCATCGATCACCGCACTGCCAATAAGGCGGCGGCGGATGCCCTCAAGCGGGACGTGACCAAAATCGTTCGCGAGGGCAAGGGCCCCTGGAAGCACGTGGGCGGGGGCCGGGGACTCTAGCCCGGCTGTCTCTGTAACTCAAAGCGGCTCCTCGTGAAAGCGGGGGGCCGCTTTTATCTATGTAGACGTGATGTCTACTTGTGCTCCCACGGCTTGGCTACGCGCAGTGCCGAGAGGATGGCGCGGGTGGCCGGTGAGCGGTTGAGCGTGTAGAAGTGGATGCCTGGCGCTCCGCCGGCAAGCAACTCCTGACATTGCAATGTCGCCCACGCGACGCCAAGTTGGACGACGGCCTCGGCGTCGTTGCGGCGCTCATCCAGTGCTGTGAGCAGAGCCGCGGGGATGGTGACCCCGATTTTGGATGTGAACCTTTTGATCTGCTCAACATTGGTGACGGGCATGATCCCCGGAATGATGGGAACGCTGATTCCGGCGGCACGCGATCGGGCCACGAAGTCGAAGTACAGGCGGTTGTCGAAAAAGAGTTGAGTGATGAGGAACCCGGCACCTTGGACCACCTTGAGCCGGGTGAAGGCAAGATCGCTCTCCAGGTCAGGCGACTCGATATGGCCTTCGGGGTAACAAGCGGCGCCGATACAAAAAGCGTACTTGGCGGAAATCAGCGCGGCCAGTTCGCTGCCGTGACGCAGGCCGTCGTTGGAGTTGTGGAACCCGGAGGCGCCGTCGGGTGGGTCTCCCCGCAACGCCAGAACATTGTCGATATGGGCATCTTGAAGCTCATCGAGCACGCTGCATAGTTCCTGGCGACTGGCACCTACACATGTCAGGTGTGCCATCGGCTCGATGCCAAGATCACCCCTGAGCCGCTTGACCAGTTCCACTGTGCGGGTCCGGGTGCTGCCGTTGGCGCCGTAGGTCACCGAGACAAAGCTCGGATCGAGACTTTTGAGTTGTGCGATGGCGCTAAACAGGCTTTCCAGAGCTGCTTCGTTGCGTGGCGGGAAGAACTCGAAGGAGAAGCTGGGAATCCTCTGAGAGAGGATCTCGACGATGCGCATGTGCTGCATGGTAGGTTGCGTGTCCATGCGAGCGGTGTTTGCGAAGACGTTTGGCGGCGACGACCCGGTTGGCAACCTGCGGATCGGTGATGTGGCCGACCCCGTGCCGGCGCCGGGGGAGGTGAGGGTTCGTGTGACTGCGGCCACGCTGAATCACCATGACCTGTGGACACTCAAGGGCGTGGGCTCGCGGTCGTTTCCCGGGTCTCAGGTGCTCGGTATGGATGCTGCGGGAGTGGTCGACAGCTACGGCGATGGGGCCCGCGCTGGCACTGTGCCTGTCGGCGACCGCGTCGTGCTCTATCCGGTGTTCGGATGTGGTGCTTGTGATGCCTGTCTGGCCGGCGACCAGTTGCTATGTCCGCGGATTGGCCTGCTGAGTGAGCCGCCGCGTGGGGGCACGCTGGCGGAGTATGTGGTGGTTCCCGTTCAAAGTCTGGTGGCGCTACCCGATTCCATTGACGACGTGGTTGCCGCGTGCCTGCCCACCGCCTACCTGACGGCCTACCGGATGCTGTTCCAGTGTGCCGGACTGCGTCCGGGCCAGAGCGTTTTGGTTCAGGGGGCGAGCGGTGGTGTGGCCACCGCAGCCATTCTCCTGGCTCGCGTTCATGGCATCACCGTCTTTGCCACGTCGAGGACCGAGGCCAAGCGCAGTGCCGCTCTCGAACTTGGCGCCACCGCTGCCTTCGACCCGGCTGATCGGGCTGCGGTCAAACAACTCATCGCGGCAACCGGGGGCGGAGTAGACGCTGTGGTTGAAACCGTCGGCGATCCAACCTGGGATTTCAGCCTTCGCGCCGTCCGTCCCGGAGGCACGATTGTCGTCGTCGGCGTCACCGGAGGGGCCAACCCTGCGGCGCAACTCAATCGTGTCTTCTGGCGCCATATCACGATTGCCGGTTCGAGCATGGGCACCCGCTCTGAACTCGTGCGCCTCGTCGCCCTCTGTGCCAACGGAACACTGTCACCCCTCGTCGATTCGGTTACCGACTTCGACGGCGTGGCCGATGCCATGCAGAAGATGGCCGACGGCAAACACTTTGGCAAACTGGTGATACGCGTTTCGGGATGAGCCCCAGCCGCAGCTAAGCCTGGATCCACCGTGAAACCGAAGCAGACCGCCACTCGGGCGAGTCCAGGGCAAGGCGCCGCCGAGCACGAGAGGGAGTGCATCTGAATGATGCATGACCAAACGCGCGCAGAAGGCAACGCAGCCATGGACCGGCTAATTGAGCGAGATGCGAGGGGCTCACGGTGGATCCAGGCTAAAGCGCGGGATTACTCCGGGGGGAACACCGACCGACCCGAGTCGGCTGCATGCTGTTGCGGATCGTATGCCGGCAGCGGGGTATAGCCTCTGCTCTCCAGCGCGTGTGCTTGGCGCTCTGTGGGCCGCTTGTTCGTCTGGATGTCACGGAAGTGAACCATCCAGATCGTGAGGGCAGCTTCAACCTCCGGGCTGTAGCCTTGGCTTCTCCCATGCATGTCTGCAGACTAGGGTGTGGGAGCGGACACAGCACGGACAATCTCAGCTTGGCAGCAGTCTTGTGATGGGGCTGTCACGACTTGTCATTTCGTTCTTTACAGGTCGGGAGCCTGGTGCTACGGTGTGCAGGCGCGAGCGGCCCGACAGGGGCTGCGGCAGCAGGGTCTCGTCAGTAAGGTGCAGAGGCGAGGCCCTGTTTTTTTGGGTTACGCTGCGGCTCAGCCCCCATATCTGGTGGTCTGGCCATGCCTACAGTTGACCACCCCCTTGATGTTGTGGCATTCTACAACGTCATACCCATGATATTGGGTGTCCCTGTCAGACTTGCCCTTTCTTGAGGGTCTGTCTCCGTCTATACTCGGAGATCGATGTGACCCGTCCCCGCCGCGTCTTTGCTCTCGATTTAGGAACGACCAAGGTTTGTTGTGCCGTCGCCGAAGCTGACGGCACGGGTCTGCGCGTTCTGGGAGTTGGTGCGGCGCCTTCGCGCGGGGTTCGCAAGGGGGCGATCATCGATATCGATCGTGCTACCGAAGCGGTCGCCGAGGCCGTGGAAGCGGCCGAAAGGATGTCGGGAATCGCCATCGACTCCGTGGTGGTAGGGCTGGCCGGCGGTCACATAACGTCACAGAACAGCCGCGGCGTCGTCGCCGTCACCGCCGGCCATCGCGAGGTGCGCGGCCAGGATGTGAATCGTGCCATCGATGCCGCCAGGGCCGTCAGTGTGCCGTCGGACCGCAAGATCCTTCACGTCCTCCCTCAGCAGTTCACCATCGACGGCCAGGAGGGGGTTCGTGATGCTGTCGGCATGACCGGCAGCCGGTTGGAGGTCGACGCCCACATCATCACCGGCGCCAACACCGCCATTGCCAACATCGTCAAGGTCGTCCACGAGGCAGGGCTCGATGTGGACGATCTCGTGCTCCAGGTTCTTGCCTCGGCGGAGGCGGTGGTCTCGGAGGACGAGTTGGAGCGGGGTGTGGTTGTGGCCGATGTTGGCGGTGGCACAACCGATGTGGCCGTATTTAGAGGTGGTGCCATTCTGCATACCGCAGTGGTGCCTGTCGGCGGCAGCAACGTGACGGCCGACCTTGCGGTTGGGCTGCGCTGTGACCTCGACACGGCCGAAGCCATCAAACGCCAGTTCGGCCATTGCCTGCAGTTGACGCTTCCCTCCGATGCTCAGGTGACGCTGAAGCCGATGGGCTATGAAGAGCCGATCGACGTGCCTCAGCGTTATCTCGCCGAGGTTATCGGCCCGCGTGGGCGGGAGATGGCCGGGCTTATCAGCGCCGAGATCGACAAGGCCGGTCCCGCCGGCCTATTTCCCGGTGGCATAGTGCTTACCGGCGGGGGTGCGCTGCTTCGCGGTTTTGCCGAGGTGATCCAGCAGGTTACCGACCTGCCCACCCGCGTAGCCGCACCTGAGAGTGTCTCGGGGATGAACGACGAGATTAGCGGTCCGCATCATGCGACCGTGGTGGGTCTGCTCCATTGGGGGGCTCGTATCAACCTGAAGGGCCGTGGCATTCGCAATGGCAGCCACGGAGAAAACAGCAATGGCCACAACAATAGTGGCCGCTTAGGGCGGTGGTTGCGTGAACTTTTCTGATCAGAATAGGATGGCGGATTCCGGCGCCAAGTCCGGAACGTCGAGCACAACGGCGGGTGTCCGCCGGTTTATGAGCAGCGATCCAGCACGGGGCGGCACTTCCCGTTCCAACATCAACCAGGAGAATATGATGACCGGACTCGATAGGACGTTGGAAGGCAACGCGCGGATCAAAGTCGTCGGCGTCGGTGGTGGCGGCAGCAATGCCGTAAACCGGATGATCGCGAGCCGCCTCAAGGGCGTCGAGTTCGTCGCCGTCAACACTGACCATCAGGCGTTGCAGGGGTCGGGTGCCCACAAGAAGATCCGTATCGGCACGAAGCTGACGCGTGGCCTTGGGGCCGGCGGCGACCCGACCAAGGGTTCCGCGGCGGTCGAGGAGTCGCGTGAGGAACTCTCCAAGCTGCTTGCCGACTGCGACATGGTCTTTGTCACCGCTGGCATGGGTGGCGGTACGGGCACCGGTGCGGCACCGCTGATCGCCGAGATTGCTCGCGACCAGGGCGCGCTCACCATCGGTGTGGTAACCAAACCGTTCCGCTTCGAGGGTTTGCGCCGGCAGAAGAACGCAGAGGAGGGGATTGCCAATCTCCAGACTCGCGTTGACACGCTTATCACGATTCCCAACGAGCGCCTCATGCAGGTCGTCGAGAAGAAGACGCCCATGATCGAGGCGTTCAAGATTGCCGACGACGTTTTGCGTCAGGGCGTTCAGGGCATCAGCGATCTCATCGTCCAGCCCGGCCTCATCAACCTCGACTTTGCCGACGTCAAGACGATCATGTCGGGACAGGGCGCGGCCCTCATGGGTATCGGCTTTGGCGATGGCGACACCCGGGCTGCGGATGCCGCCCGCGACGCGGTTGCCAGTCCGCTGTTGGAAACCACCATCGCCGGCGCCAAGGGGATTCTCCTCAACATCACGGGTGGCCCTGATCTGACCCTCTACGAAGTCAACGAGGCGGCGCAACTGGTTAGCGAGTCGGCAGATCCCGACTCCCACATCATCTTCGGTACCGTCATCGACGATTCCATGAAGGGTGAGGTCAAGATCACCGTCATCGCCACGGGGTTCACCGGCAACATCGATGTACTGGGTACGCTCGCATACGAGCCGGCGGCCCGGCCGGTAAGCGAGCGCAATATCTTTGTGGGCACAGGCAATAAGTCGACGGGCTCGCAAAGCTACAACGCCGACGACCTCGACATCCCCGCGTTTCTGCGCGATCGTCGATAGCCGCCCCGGGTCTGTAAAAGTGGTGCCTGAGAGCGGCTAGTCCGCTCTCAGGCACTCTTGCCCAATACGCCATGAAATGTCCGTTCTGCGCTCATCACGACTCGAAGGTCGTGGACTCTCGCGACTCCGAGACTCGTGAAACGATACGGCGGCGGCGTGAGTGCCTAAATTGCCATAAGCGTTTCACCACTTACGAACGTGTGGAAGCGGTGGCCCTGTACGTCGTGAAGAAAGATGGGCGCCGTGAGGAATTCAACCACAGCAAACTGCTTTCCGGCCTGGTGCTGGCCTCGAAAAAGCGCGACATCGCACCGTCACGGCTCGAGGCGCTGGTCGAGGTCATCGAGAACGATCTGCGCTCGCGCAATGTCACCGAGGTTCCCGCTCGCGAAATTGGGCAGATTGCGATGGGCCTGCTGCGTGAGATCGACGAGATTGCCTATGTTCGCTTTGCTTCGGTATACCGTTCGTTCAAGGACGTTGAACAAATGCGCGCCAGCCTCGAGGAGATGCTCAACCGTCCCCCGGGAACGCGAGCCGAACCGGCGAGGCGCAAGCGCCGTCAGGGCAGGGTGGATCCGCGCGAGTTGGCCTTGGACCTGGCAGACCCCGACGGCAAGTGAGCGTGACGACCGAGGTTGCCGCCTCAGTCGAGCGTGTCCGTAACCGAATCGCCGCCGCCTGCGCGCGCGGACCGCGACCCAGCATCCGTGCGAATCGTTGCGGTCACCAAGGGATTTGGGGTCGATGCCGTCGAGGCGGTACTTGCAGCCGGCACCGAGGATCTCGACGCGAGCTTGCATCTGACCCGATTGAGGTTCTTATCCAGGTTGACTACACCGGTGCGCCTGGTCGAAGCGGGGTGGGTGAGCTTGCGGCCTTCCCGCTGGCGCATGCCGTCGCTGCGATGGACGGCGTCCAACTCATGAGGCTGATGACGATAGCACCGAAAGGTGACCTTGCCGTGGCTCGTAGCTGTTTTCGCAGCCTTCGTCAGCTACGCAACGCCATCGAACATCGCATCGAGCGCTCGCTTCCTGAACTCAGCATGGGCATGAGTGACGATTTCGAGGTTGCAGTGGAGGAGGGTGCGACAATGGTGCGGCTGGGGAGGGTGTTGTTCGGCGAGCGGTGAGGGGACTTGGGCCTATCCGCAGAGGTGTGGGCTGTGATCGCAGCATTGCGTCCTGATGGCTGGGACGACCGCTATCCTGTCAGATCCCATGTCACGCTTTTCTCCCGTCTCCAGCCGCGCCAAGTTCGCTGACGGCGAACTCCAGATCCTCGAGTTCTGGCGTGCCAACGAGGTCTTCCGGCGGGGGATGGAGCAGCGCTCGGATGCCGAGCCATTTGTCTTCTACGAGGGTCCGCCTACGGCCAACGGCGTTCCGGGCATCCATCATGTTCTGGCTCGCTCGTTCAAGGATCTCTTTCTTCGCTACAAGCAGATGTGTGGGTTCTACGTGGAGCGCAAGGCGGGTTGGGATACCCACGGACTTCCCGTCGAGTTGGAGGTCGAGAAGCGCCTCAAGATCTCCGGCAAGCGCCAGATCGAGGATCTGGGTGTGGCCAAGTTCAACGAGCTTTGCAAGGCATCGGTCGGCAAGTACGTCGACGAGTGGGAGCGGGTCACTGAGCGGATGGGCTTTTGGCTCGACATGGAGCACCCGTACCGCACCTACGACGGCACGTACATCGAATCGGTGTGGTGGTCCCTCAAGCAACTCTGGGACAAGGGACTTCTGTACCGGGAGTATCGGGTCACGCCCTACTGCCCACGGTGTCAGACCACCCTGTCGTCACACGAGTTGTCGCTGGGCTACCGCGACGACACCAAAGACCCTTCCATCTACGTTAAGTTCCTGGTCGACGACGATCCCGACGGTCGGACCTATCTGCTGGCGTGGACCACCACACCGTGGACTTTGCCTGGGAACGTTGCCCTGGCGGTGCATCCAGACGAGACTTACGTAGAGGTCGAACAGGCTGGCGAACGCCTGATCTTGGCCAAAGCCCGGCTTTCAGTTCTCGAAGGCGACTACGTGGTGAGCCGGGAGTTTCCCGGTTCCACGTTGGTCGGTCGTTCCTATAAGCCGCTCTTCGCCGACATGCCCCCAGAGGGCCGGGCTTTTGTCGTCCTATCCGCGCCCGAGCTCGTGAACATGGAAGATGGCACCGGCATTGTTCACACCGCCGCCGCCTATGGCGAGGCCGACTTGGAACTCTGCCGGCGGGAAGGCGTGGCGGTGCGCCATGTGGTCGGCCTCGACGGACACTTTCTCGACGCGCAAACGCGTTACCACGGCATCTTCGTCAAGGACGCCGACCCGCAGATCATCTTGGATTTGGCCGAGGCGGGCAACCTCTACAAGTCCGGCACCATCACGCACACCTATCCCTTCTGCTGGCGTTGCGATACGCCGCTGCTGTATTACGCGCTCGACTCGTGGTTCATCCGTACCAGCGCGGTCAAAGACCGGCTCATTCACCACAACCGTGGCGTCAACTGGCAGCCGGCGCATATTCGCGACGGTCGCATGGGCGATTGGCTGGATAACCTCGTCGACTGGAATCTGTCGCGAAGCCGCTACTGGGGGACGCCGGTGCCGATCTGGACTTGCGAAAGCTGCGGCGACAGCGTGTGCATCGGCAGTGCGGCCGAGGTCGGTTTAACCGTGCATGACGACCTCCACAAGCCCAATATCGATGCGATAACGCTCAAATGCGACAAGTGTCGGGGTGCTATGCGTCGGGTGCCAGATGTCATCGATTGCTGGTACGACAGTGGCGCCATGCCCTTTGCTCAGTTGCACTATCCGTTCGAGAATGAGGCGGCATTCGAACGCAACACTCCCGCAGATTTCATCTGCGAGGCGATGGACCAGACACGCGGCTGGTTCTTTTCGCTGCTCGCCATCAATACGCTGCTCTTTGACAAGCCGGCCTACAAGAACGTGGTATGTCTCGGTCTTGTTCTAGACAAGCATGGCAAGAAGATGTCAAAGCGGACGGGCAACATCGTCATTCCCGATGAGGTGTTCAACGAATTCGGTGCCGACGCCACGCGCTGGCACTTCTACAGCTCCGTATCCGCCGGGGGGGAGTACCGTGCGGGACGCGAGTTGGTTCAGGATGTCGTGCGCCGGTTCATGCTCACGCTCTGGAACACATACTCTTTCTTCGTCACCTACGCGGAGTTGGACGGTTTTGATCCCGCTGCGCCGGCCCCCGCCATTGCCGCCCGACCTGCGCTGGACCGCTGGTGTATGGCACGTCTGGCCGCGACGGTTGTGGCGGTGCGAGATGCGCTGGAGCGCTATGACGCCACCGACGCCACTCGGGCGATCGAAGGGTTCGTCGAAGACCTGTCCAAATGGTATGTGCGGCGTGGTCGCCGCCGGTTCTGGAAGGCCACCGGCCTAGATGACAGTGACAAGCAGGCGGCCTATGCCACTCTCTTTGACGCGTTGCTGACCCTGTCGAAGTTGCTGGCGCCGTTCATGCCGTTCCTGGCTGAGCGGATGTACCGCAACCTGGTGGGCTTCGAAGGGGGCGAGCTTCCGCTGCCGGGCGCCGCCGATTCCGTCCACCTTTGCGACTTCCCCTCGGCGGAAGAGGCTTCCCTCGACGCCGAGATCATTGCCGAGATGGCGCGGTTGCGCCGTCTGGTCGAAGACGGGCTCGCGGGTCGCGAGACCGCCAAGATCAATGTGCGCCAGCCGTTGGCCTCAGCCACGATTGCCGGTGCCCATTTCGATCCCGAGCTTGAAGAAATCTTCTGTGACGAACTCAACGTCAAGACCGTTGGCTATACAGCGCGGGTGGGCCAGTTCGAGAGCGTAAGTCTCGATACGTTCATCACCGATGAACTACGTCTGGAAGGCGTGGTTCGCGAGTTGAGCCGCAAGGTCAACGACCTGCGCAAGCGTGCCGAGTTGGCACTCGATGACCGCATAGTCCTGCAGATCGATGCCGACGGCGACATCCGCCGTGCGGTCGACTTTCACGGTGACCACCTCAAATGTGAGATCCTCGCCACCGCCATCCTATGGGGGCGTGGCGATACGGTTGCCGAGTGGGAGGGAGAGTTGTGCGGTGTACGGTGCTGGCTGGGGGTGGCTCGCTGAGCGCGCCTGTGGCGGTGTCCGGCACGTTTAGGCTCCGATCGTTTGCGGTCATGATCCTGAGTGCTGTCGTGGTTGTCGTCGCCGACCATTTGACCAAGTGGTGGGTGGCGACCAGCCTGCCGCTTGATGGAGAGTGGCCGATGGGGGCGCCGTTTGTCATCCGTCACGTCGAGAACCGTGGTGCCGCTTTCAGTCTGCTGCCCCAAGCGCAGTGGCTCTTTCTCGCCGTTGCCGCCGTGGTTTGCGTCTACATTCTGTTTGCGGGGCACCGGTTTGGCAGCAGCCTCTATCGTCAAACGGTGCTGGGTGTCATTCTCGGAGGAGCGGCATCCAATGCCATCGATCGTCTCAGTCAGGAGTATGTGGTGGATTTCATCGACATGCGGCATTGGCCGGTATTCAATATCGCCGACATTGCCATCTGCTGCGGCATCGCACTGGCGGTTTTCACCTTTCGTCCTGCTGGCGATGCCAGAAATCAAGGATGAGCCAAGTGAACCTGGTGACCACTCCATCGCGTCTTGACCTCTGGCTCGCTTCGAGCCGGAGCATTACCCGGCATGCCGCCCAAGTTCTCATCGAGTCGGGAAGGGTGAGTGTCAATGGCCGGTCCGGTCGGGCAGGACACCGTATGCGGGATGCCGACGTTGTCGAAGTGGACGGGGCTCCAGACGCGCTTGAGGCCACCCCGGACCCTGGTGGTGTCGGGCCACTCGTCCACCTCAGCGTTGTTTTCGAGGACGACTGGCTCGCCGTCATCGACAAGCCGGCTGGACTGGTGGTCCATCCTGCCCCAGGCCATGCCGACGGTACGCTGGCGGATGGTCTGCGCCAGCGCGGGACGACGTGGTCGCTGCTCGGCGGTGCCGAACGGCCCGGAATCGTCCACCGTCTCGACCGCGACACCTCGGGGCTACTTGTCGTCGCCAAAACCGAGGCGGCGCATCGAGCGCTTGCGGCCCAGCTCGCCGACCGCTCGTTGGGACGCCGCTACTGGGCCATGGTCCATGGCCGGGTTGCAGAGGACACAGCTAGGATTGAAGCCCCGATTGGGCGCGATCCGCGCGAGCGCAAGCGGATGGCGGTTGTCGACAACGGTCGCGATGCCGTCACCGAATTTGTGGTTCTCGAACGCTTCGCCGCTCATACCACGCTGGACGTGGGGCTGTGGACCGGACGTACCCACCAGATCCGCGTTCATCTGGCGCATATCGGCAAGCCGGTGGTTGGCGATCCCCTCTATGGCCGTCGAGGCGATCGCCTGATCGAGCCGGCGGCGCCTCGACTGGCACTTCACGCCAACCGATTGCGTTTTTTGCACCCCGTTGACGGCAAACCCCGACAGTTCGAATCCTCGCTGCCACAAGAGCTGGTGGATCTGCTGCGTCGCGTTCGGGAGGCGAAGCTGTGAGTGCGGCATCCGGGCGGCTCATCGTCCTCTCCGGTCCCAGCGGCGTTGGCAAAGACACCGTCCTGCGCGAACTCTTCCGGCTCGACCCCACGTTGCGATACTCGGTGTCATATACGACTCGAGCGCCACGGCCGGGTGAGGTCGATGGCGAGTCGTACTCTTTCGTCGACGAGCCCACCTTCCGTGCCATGGTGGCGCGAGATGAGTTCCTGGAATGGGCGGAGGTTCACGGTCATCTCTATGGCACGTCGAAACGGCGCCTCGAGGCGGGACTGGCGCGTTCCGAGGAGATCGTTCTCAAGTTAGACGTTCAAGGTGCGGCCAGGGTGCGGCGCCGTGTCGCTCGCGAAGCGATCTTCATCTTCCTACTGCCGCCGAGTAATGCCGAGTTGCGCCGCCGGCTTACGGAACGGGCGACGGAGGATGCGGCTGCGAGGCAGCTTCGTGTCGACAATGCGGTGGCCGAGCTGGCCGAGGCGGAGAAGTACGATCATTGCATCGTGAACGAGTCGGTTGAGAAGACCAGCCGGTGCATCCTCGATATCATCAAGGCGAGCCGGTTCGATTTCGTGACGGAGAGGTCTTAGGGCCCTTAATGTCTGACGCCTTGAACGGTCGACACGTTCTTGTGGGTGTGGGCGGTTCGATCGCCGCCTTCAAGAGTTGCCTCGTTGTGACCGAGTTGCGCAATCGTGGTGCGGAGGTGCGCGTTGCCATGACCGGCGGCGCCCAGCGCTTCGTCACGCCACTTACATTGCAGAGTCTCAGCGGCCATCCGGTGGTGGCCTCGTTGTGGGCCGGCGAACCCGTCGGTGCATCCCCTGAGCACGGCATGATCCACCTGTCGCTGGCAGAGTGGACTGAGATACAGGTTGTGGTGGCGGCGCCGGCCAACCTCATTGCGAGGCTTGCCTTGGGGTTTGCCGATGACGCCGTAACCGCCACGGCGCTGGCGTGCTCGGCGCCGCTGATAGTCGCTCCGGCGATGGAGACGGCGATGTGGCGGCATCCAGCGGTCGAGGCGAACGTCGCAATGCTGCAGAGTCGGGGCACTCGTTTCGTGGGCCCGATTGGCGGACGCCTGGCGTCCGGCATTGAGGGCGAGGGCCGCATGGCAGAGGCTGAGGCGATCGTCGCCACCATCGAGTCGACCCTTGCCAGCTGATCTGCGCGGTCGGCGAGTTGTCGTCACCGCAGGGGGCACTCGCGAGCCCATCGATCCAGTGCGCTATATCACCAATCGCAGCAGTGGCAAGATGGGCAATGCCCTGGCTCGAGCTGCACGTGATGCGGGCGCCGCCGTGTTCCTGGTCACGGCGGCCCGAGTGCCAATCCATATTCGCGATATCCGTACCGTCAAAGTGGACACCGCCGCTGAAATGCACGCCCGCGTACGCGAGTGCCTGGCACCGGGTGCCGTGCTCATCATGGCGGCAGCCGTGGCCGACTACCGCGCGGTCGAGGTCTCATCCGGCAAGCTGAAGAAGTCGGAGAGTGGTGTGACTTTGGAACTCGAACCCACGGTCGATATTCTCGCCACTCTGGCGAGCGATTTGTTGCGTGACGAACTCTTTGTCGTCGGCTTTGCGGCCGAGACCGAAGATCACGTTGCCAACGGTTATGCCAAACTCGTCGCCAAGCGGATGGACATCTGCGTTGTCAACGATGTCTCGTCACCGGGCATTGGAATTGGAGCCGATGACAACGCCGTGACCATCGTCGATCGCGACGGGATTGTTGCAGAGGTGCCTCGAGCCCCTAAGTTCGAGGTTGCCCAGCGAATCTTGGAATACGTTGCCGCACGGCTACCCCGGGTGCATGCGGGAGCGACAGAAGGGAACGAACTCTAACGTGCGTTTCGTTCAGGTCGTGCCCGACGTTCGATCGGTGCTGCCGAGCGACACCTTCTCCTACACGGTTCCTGCGGAGTACGTGGAGCGTGCCGTCATTGGGGCGAGGGTGGAAGTCCCCTTCGGAGCGAGGAACGTCACCGGGGTTATCGTCGGCACCAACGACGACGTGACGCGTTCCGATGCCAAGCCGGTCATCTCGGTCTTCGACGAGCCTCCGTTGCTGGAACCGTACCGGGTCGAACTGGCTCGGTTCATTGCGATGCGCTATTGCGCTCCGCTGGGCGAGGTTGTCAAGGCCATGGTCCCGCGAGGTGTGCGTGCGGCCCGGCCGGGTGGGCGCAAGCGCCAACCGCGGACGGTATCCCGAGCGGTCGATGCAACGCGTGCGACTACCGATGACCGCGAGTTGCCGCCGCGTCTGACACCGGCTCAATCGGTCGCGGTGCAACCGCTTCTCGCCGCCATTGCCGACCACGCCTATCGTGGCGTTCTGCTCCACGGGGTAACCGGGTCGGGTAAGACCGAGGTCTACCTGACAGCCATCGCGGCGGTACTGGAAGCCCGGCGCCAGGCGATCGTCATGGTTCCCGAGATTGCGCTCACACCGCAGACGATCCACCGGTTTGCGGCGCGCTTTCCAGGGCGCATCGCCGTCATGCACTCGGCCTTGACCGACTCGGCGCGAGCCTTGGCGTGGCGGCGCATTCGGAATGGCGATCTCGATATCGTAATCGGTTCGCGCAGTGCCATCTTTGCGCCGCTGCCACGGCTGGGGCTGATCGTGGTCGACGAGGAGGACGCCCATGCCTACAAACAGGACCGGGTGCCTCGATACCAGGTGGTGGACGTGGCGCTGGAGCTCGGTCGCCTGTGCCAGGTCCCCGTCGTCCTTGGCAGTGCCACGCCGCGGATAGAAACCTTCTTTGCGGCGCATACCGGGCGGCTCGAACTGGCAACCCTGCCAGAGCGTGTCAGCGGCCGGGCGCTGCCTCCAATCGAGGTCGTCGACCTGCGCGAGGAACTGCGTGCCGGTAACTTCACCCCGCTGTCGCAGACGCTCGACGCTGCGCTGCGTGAGTGTCACGCCGCCGGCGGCCAGTCGATCCTCTTTCTCAATCGGCGTGGGACGGCAACTGTCATCATGTGCCGGAGTTGTGGCGAGACACTCCAATGCGATGCGTGCTCGGTTTCCATGGTCTATCACGCCGCGCGTAGGCGGTGTGACTGCCACTACTGTGGGGCGACGCGAGCTCTGCCCGAGAAATGTCCGGCATGCGGTTCCAAGGCGATCCGTCAGTTGGGCACGGGCACAGAAAGGCTCGAGTCCGAAATGCGTGAACGCTTTCCAACGCTGCGGCTACTGCGGATGGATCGTGACACCACGGCTTCACGCGATGCCCATTTCACAATTTACGATGCCTTTCGCAATGGTGAAGCGGACTGCCTCATAGGCACGCAGATGGTGGCCAAGGGCTGGGATCTTGGCAATGTTCGTCTGGTGGGCATCGTCAACGCCGACACGGCGCTGCACTTCCCCGACTACCGCAGCGGTGAGGTGACGTTCTCATTGCTCACGCAGGTGGCAGGGCGGACGGGTCGTGGTTACGAGCTGGCGCGGGTCGTCTTACAGACCTATAGCCCCGGGCACTACTCGGTGCGCCATGCGATCACCCACGACTATCTGGGCTTTGCACATGAGGAGATCCGCCTGCGCAAAGCTCTGGGGTTTCCTCCGTACTCGAGGCTGGTCACATGCACCTTCAGTCACAAGGACGATGCTGTGTGTGAGGCTGAAGCCCGCGAATTGGTGCGAAAACTCTCTGATACACTCGATATTGGTGTCGGGCTCGTCGTTCTCGGTCCGACTCCGGCCTTGCTTCACCGCCTCCGCGGGGATTACCGCTGGCAGTTCACGGTGAGGGGGATCCACATAGAGACGGCGTTTCCCCATCTTCCCAGCGGCAGGGGACGCGGCGGCGGATCCTGGAGCATCGACGTCGACCCCACACCATGAGGAGCAGTTCCGTGGCCGTCCTTCCCGTTGTCGTTGTCGCCGACAACAACCCCGTTCTGACCACCAAGGCGTCGCACGTTCCTAAAGTCGACGGTCAGATACGCCGTCTCATGGAGGACATGATCGAGACCATGCGCGCCAACCATGGTGTCGGCCTTGCCGCACCGCAGATTGGTATCAGCCTTCGGGTGATCGTTCTCGAGGTGGACGGGCGTGTTCATCAACTGGCCAACCCCGAGTTGGTTCGCTGCCAGGGAGAGCAGATCGGTTACGAAGGCTGCCTCTCGGTTCCGGGTCTCGTCGGCGAGGTGGCGCGTTGTGAGCGTGTCGTTGCCAAGGGTCTGAATCGCAATGGCAAGGAGATCCGGGTCAAGGGCGACGATTTGCTGGCGCGGGCGATCCAGCACGAAATCGACCATCTCGACGGGGTTCTGTTCACCACCAAGGTGACTCCGGGGACACTTCGAGAGGCATCTCTAGACGAGGTAGCTGATGACGTCGCCGGCGAGGTGACGATCTGACCCGTTTGCGCGCCGTCTTTGCGGGGACGGCCGAATTCTCCGTTCCATCATTGCGGGTGACTGCAGACCGCTGTGACGTTGTCGCCGTCGTCACCCAGCCCGATCGTCTCGGTAGTCGCGGGCGCCCGGCTCCGCGCCCGGTTGCTGACTGCGCCAGGGACTTGGGCCTGCCGGTGCTCCATCTGGCAAGGGTTCGCGACGCTACGGCCATCGCTGAGATCCTGGCCTACGCCGCCGATGTGCTGGTGGTAGCCGCTTACGGGCAGATCCTTCCAGTCGAACTTATGCAAGGCCATCGTCTAGGTGGCGTGAACGTCCATGCCTCGCTGCTGCCGCGCTGGCGTGGAGCGGCACCAATTGCGGCAGCCATTCTTCACGGCGATGTCGAGACAGGGGTTTCGATCATGCGCATCGAGGAGGGGCTCGACACCGGGGCGGTCTATGCGACGCGGGCGATTCCCATCCCGGAACGGGCTACGACACTGCAGTTGGGTGCCGAACTCGCCAGCCTCGGCTCCACGCTACTGGGTGAGATTCTGGATGAACTGGCCAAGGGTGATCTCGTGCATCCAGAGGTTCAGGATGACACGCAGGCCACCTATGCGCCGCGGCTTGGGCGCGATGACGGTCGGGTTGACTGGCGGCAGTGCACAGCATCGGATGTGGACCGTATGGTTCGAGCACTCAACCCCTGGCCCGGTGTCACGGCGCTCCTTGCGGCGCGTGAGGTGCGGATCTGTGCCGGCGAGGTGTTGGGGGGTGCCAAGAGTCCCGAGAGTCCCGGTGCCATCCTGCTCAAGGGTCACGATTGCGTCGATGTGGCCACGGCTTCCGGGGTCTTTCGGATCAGCGAAGTTCAGCCACCGGGCGCCCGGCGCATGACTGCCGCCGCCTACCTGCGCGGTCTGCGTTAGACGGGTTGGCGCGGGGGGATCTGGAACTCCAGGCGCGACCAGGGGTTGATGACGATGACGACCTCGTCGTCAACGTTATCGAGTAGTGCCGCGCCATTGACCTGAAGGACCGACAGCTGCTGCCAATCGGGGTTGCGCAGCAATGCTTCGCGCATGATGTCCGGTCGCGTGAAGACCGGCAACATGACCTTCTCGACGCCGCTGGGGTCGTCGATGGTGAAGTGGAGCAGATCAGATTCGCTGCCGTGACCGGCTACCGAGGTGTCACCCGCGGGATGCCCGAGAGCGTAGATGTCGGTCTTGCCGAATTGATCCTTAACCGTGGCTGTGGCATCGGCCTGGTCGCCACGGAGTGCAATGAGGACTTCGAGGGGCTGCATGGATGGTGAAACCTCCTGGGCGGACAGAACGTAGACCGGCATAGTGCAGCATAGTGAAAGAGGATCCACTTAGGATCTGTTTGGGCGCGCTTAAAGTGCCCGACACTGCTATACAGGACGGGTGGACACATCCAAGAAGAGATCGAAGCCCGACGACGGAACCCTGGCGCGCAACCGTCAGGCGTTCCACGAGTACTCGATTCTTGAGACATTCGAGGCGGGTATTGAACTGGTGGGTACCGAGGTCAAAGCCCTGCGTGCTGGGCGCGGTCATCTTCGCGAGGGCTACGTGCGGGTCGAAAACGGCCAGGCTTGGCTGGTCCAGGTCAACATTGCCGAGTATTCGGCGGGAAATCGTGCCAACCATGAACCGCAGCGCCGGCGGCGGTTGCTACTCCATAGTCGCGAGATAGAGTACCTCGACGCGAAGGTTCGTCAGGATGGGCTGACACTGGTCCCTCTAAGGCTATATTTCAATCACAATCGCGTCAAACTGGAGTTGGCTGTGGCTCGAGGCAAGAAGCTCTGGGACAAGCGTCAGGCTCTGGCTCAGCGTGAGGCCCAGCGTGACGCTGAGCGCGCCATGCGGGCGCAGCGGCGATGAACGGTGCTGTCGAGATACCGCAGAACGCCTTGGCCTTGAAGCAGCGGCGATCCTACGGGGCAACAGTGCCGTGGCGTCAGGTGCTGGCTCTCACTTGCGCGAGTACACGGTGCCGACCCACGGCCTCTATCCTCATCAATGGAATTGGGACTCGGCCATCTGCGCCATTGGGTGGTTCCAGCTCGATGTCGATCGTGCCTGGCGAGAACTCGAAAGCCTGCTGGCGGCACAGGACGGCGATGGCATGGTGGCGCACATCGCTTTCAATCCGACACGGCAACCTCATACCAGCCGGGCCCTGAGTGGTGGGGTGAGCGGTGTGGCGCCGACTTGCGCAAGATCTCTCCTGCATCACCCCGCCGCCCGTGGCCGCCAGCGCGCTCTTGCGGCTTCTCGATGCTGGTGGAGATGTCGAGCGTGCCCGGCCGCTGCTAGTCCTCTTGCAGCGTTGGCACGACTGGTTTCTGTCGGTGCGCGATCCCGAGCACCGCGATGAACCGGTGATCGTCCACCCCTGGGAAACGGGCCGTGACAATGCGGTGGAGTGGGATGCGGCACTGGACAGGGCGCCTGAAGCTAGCGGCGAGTTCAAACGCGTCGACACCGCATTCGTCAACGCCGCGCAGCGTCCGACTCCTTAGGGAGTATCTCGGAGGCGAGGTGGTCAATCGCTTCGCGGAGTGCGCGCAGTCCGTCGCCCGCGCGTGCCGAGATGCGGATCGCGCCGGTCCCGGCGGTCCTTTCGAGTTCCCACACGATGTCGTCAATATCGACACCGTCCACCAGGTCGCACTTGGACGCCACCAGCAGGATGGGCTGGTCGCATTCCATCTGTGTGAGCGTCTCAAGGACGGTGCTGAGTTGTTCGCAAGCATCAGGATGAGAAACGTCGACGATGACGGCAAGCAGATGTGCTTCGCGTACCTCTTCCAGTGTCGCTGCAAAGGCATCGACCAGTTCTGTCGGCAGCGCCTGGATGAAACCGACCGTGTCGGTGAGGATGACGGAGTGCCCCGACGGCAACTCAAGCCGCCGCGACGTTGGATCCAGCGTTGCGAAGAGCAGGTTGTCGGCGAGGACGTGAGAGTGGGTCAGGGCGTTCAGCAATGTTGACTTGCCGGCGTTGGTGTAGCCGACTAGCGCCACCGATGCCATCGGCACACCAGTGCGGGCCTTGCGCCGGGTCGCGCGCGAGCGTTGCACTTGTACGACGCGGAGGCGAAGCTTCTTGAGCTTCTGGCGGATCAGCCGGCGGTCCACCTCGATCTGCGTCTCGCCGGGGCCGCCGCGGAGACCGACCCCGCCGCGCTGGCGTTCGAGGTGGGACCAGCCGCCGGCCAGGCGGGGGAGTAGGTGTTCGAGCTGGGCCATCTCGACCTGGAGCCGGCCTTCGGCGCTGGTGGCGCGGCGAGCGAATATGGCCAGGATGACCTCGGTGCGATCGAGGACATCCGTGCCCCAAGCTTCTTGGAGATTGCGCTGCTGGCGAGGCGTGAGTTCGTCATTGACGAGGACTCCGGGTGAGTCGAGTTCGGCAATGCGTGTAGCCAGCCGATCGACCGCGCCGCGGCCGAACAAGGTTGCTGGGTGCGGCTCGCGCAGGCGCACCATGTCGCGTTCCAGAACTCGGGTCTGCAATGTGCGGGCCAATTCCTCGAGCTCGTCGAGTTGGATCTCGGCCTGTTCACGGTCGGCCTGACTCTGGTACGTGCCTACGAGGATGACATCGTGGAGACTCTGTCCAATACCGGATGCTGCTCCAGAGAGGCCGTTGTGGGTCGGCATGTCTCAAGCGTACCGCTGGAGTGTAACTCGGGTACGATGGGGGCATGGTCAGCTCCTAGGAGCACAGTCACCACGGACGATCATGGGGGCGTATGGTTTCGACGGGGTCGTGGGTCACACGATGGCGAACCGAGCCCCGGGCTCGTAAAACCGGGAAAAATATAAGTGCGGATAGAACTGCACTTCCTATGGCTGCCTAACAGCACCTAGGAAATACGCCCAGGGCAATGCTCTGGCGTCGACCGCTCTCTCGACTGCGGGGGGCGGAGCCGACGTTAATACCAGTGGTCTTGCCGCTCGGTGGCGCTTCAGCGCCGGGCGGGACATTCACTGAGGCTGGCCGGAGCGGAGCCTGGTCCCAGGGCGCCACGCCGGTGAGATCAATACCGGGACTACGTTCGTAGATGTCGTGCGGAACGCGGCTTCGGACCCGGGTTCGATACCCGGCGCCTCCACCACCTGCCCGAAGATCCAAGTGTGGCAAGCCATAGTGTTCCAAGGATATCCATAGTATGCTGGGAGCATGAAGATCATGAAGATACGACGATCGGGCAACAGCAACGTGGTGGCACTGCCGCACGATCTGGAGCAATTGGGCTACGCCCCAGGTGTCTCCGTCCTTGTCGATGCACTGCCTGATGGCGAACTTCGCATCATCCCCGCGACACATCTCAGGGAACTAATCTGTGAGACAGGGAGACGTGTGATCGCCGAGAACCGGGAGGCACTGGACATCCTTGCGGAGCACGACCGTGGAGCCGGATCCGCTGTCGCTCAGGCCCAGTAGAGGGCGTTTTGTGGACAACGGGGGAGATGAAGGGACGGTCTACCTTGGGGTTGACGATGTCCTTGATCTTTACGCTGGCATCCTGGGCTGCACCCATGAGGCGGCCGGCGATCGGCTTCGCAGCACTGAAGGTCTGGAGGGAACTCTGGCGCGGCCTCTCCACTATGCGCACTACACCCAGGCCGATATGGCCATGTAGGCTGCGATCCTTGCCCACGGGATTGCTGAGGGCCAGCTCTTTGTCCCCCGCCGCCTGTTATAAGGATGCCGCCAAGGACAAGGTGTCGAGCTACATGCGCAACAACATGTGGTCGAACTGGGCGGAGGCCCACAGCCAGGCGGGCATTCTGGAGGCGCTCGCCGCCGATGCGGGCGGGAGTCGCGCGTTCGGCGCTTTCTCGGTCGTGCGGTGGTGGCGGGTGGAACGGTCACGGGGAACTGCCTCTATCCGAACAAGGCGTATGTGGTGGTTGTCACCGCGGCTACGGCTGCTTTCCTGACGGTGGGCGTCGTCAGCCCGGATACGGTCGGCATCGCGTCGGCTGCCGTGGGGCCGTGCACCGCTACTGTGCACAACCCGGATGGCACCAGCCAGGACTTCACCACTCCGGCGGGGCAGGAGGATCGGTCTCTCACCCTGGGGGCGGTCAAACACAACCCGGCGCTGGGCAACGTTTTCGTCTTCTCGGCCACCGCGTTTGTCGAGACCGAGGATCCGGAGTCCGGCGCATTGCTCGATGCGGGGTGCCATGTCACCACCGCAAACAGTCCGGCTACGCAAAGTGCCGCTGCTCCCGCCCAGCCTGCGTAGCGGAGATTTCGTCGGTGCTGCTCGATCTGCCTCCGTTGACGGCGGGTCATTTACTTGGGCCTCGTCCGTGGCCGCCGTGCATGCCGCGCATCATTAGAACCATCATCACCGGGCATGCCAAGCTGATGAGAACTGGCCACAGGGCTTGCATTGTTGTCACCTCCTGAGGGGGAGACGTCGGTGTTTCCCCGCCCCGCACTATATACCCCCATGGGGTATGTGTGTGGCCGGTTGTCGTTGGATGGGGATTGCACCCCGGACCGACCGCTGTGGTCAGGTCGGGTGGTTCGAGAGTTGGAGCAGAGCGTCGAAGTCATCGCTTGCCGATGCCTTGTTCCGCTTCTTCAAGCCGCACCGAGTGCAGCGGTGGAGAATCGTGTATTCCCCGCCCTTGGTTTCGACCCCTACGGGTTCCATCTGCCCCTGGCAGGTTGCCTGACGATCGCCAGGATTCACGTCGACATGTTTACTCCAGAGGCAATGGGAGCAGTGGTTGGTGTACCCGCTTCCCTTCACCTGGAGACCACACCGCTCGCATGTGAAGTCCTCTTTGGTCCGTTGGAATCGCTTTGTGTCGATGCTCATACTCGACCGCCTTGCAGGGATGTCAGTGCGTTACCAATGGCCGGGTACCTTACTCTTAGCTGCATGGTGGTAAGTCACGATCGTCCCGTCCGAACTCCACGCCGTCGTCGACATGGGTTCGGGCGCTTTTTCAAGCGCTGGACAGTTCCGGTCGTCGGGGCTGTGACCCCTGCGATGCTCATCGTCGTCAACATCGCCGCGTTCATCATTCATAACCTGCAGGCGTTTAGGCTCATCGTTGCCATCCTGGCCTTCATCAGCGGTCTGATGCTCAACTCCTGGATGGCGGTTCGCGCTCTCCAGTATCTTCACAAGCGCCATCCGGACAGCGGGCTGGCGGAAGAGAGCAATCAGGAGCTTGTGATAGTTGGGGGCATGGGGATCGTCATCCTCATCTCCGCGATCACAGCGTGGTTCTGCTACCAGGGGCTTGCCAGCGACCGGGAACTGCCCAACCCCTTGACCTTCATCGTGGGGGTGGCTTCCATCGTCTTCCCGGTTGTCTTGCGTGCGCTCTTCACCCGTGCCATTGGCCCGACCAGTGTTGCCACAACTCCCGATCCGGCGCGCCTTGTTTGAGCTGAGCCGGCTGATTCAGGGCGGCATGGGGATTGGTGTTTCCGGCTGGCCACTGGCGCGGGCCGTAGCCAGCCGCGGTCATCTCGGGGTTGTGTCCGGAACGGCCATTGACGCTGTGCTGGTGCGACGCCTGCAGGACGGCGACCCTGCTGGGGAATTGCGCCGTGCCATGGCGCACTTCCCGGTTTCCGCGATTGCGGAAGCGGTGCTGGAACGCTACTTCATTCCCGGGGGGCGCGACCCCAAGGCTCCATATCGGGCACTCACGATGCACTCTCATCGGGAGCAGCACGCGGTCCAGGACCTGCTGGTGCTGGCATCGTTTGTCGAGGTCTGGCTCGCGAGGGAAGGTCACGGCGGTGCGGTTGGGATCAACCTGCTCACCAAGGTGCAGATTCCTACGGTGCCATCACTTTTCGGGGCGATGCTGGCCAGTGTGGACTGCGTCCTCATGGGCGCGGGGATTCCACGCGATATCCCCGGGATTCTCGATACGCTGGCTGACGGGCGTGGTGTCGAGACGCAGCTCGAGCTGTCCGGTACGGGTGTGGCTGCACCGATCTTGCGTTTCGATCCCACTCGTTTCACAACAGGGGACGCGCTCGTGCGTCCGGCCTTTTTGGCGATCGTCTCCTCGCACGTTCTGGCGACGGTGTTGAGCCGAAAGGCGACAGGGACGGTCGATGGGTTTGTGGTCGAGGCGCCGAGCGCAGGCGGGCACAACGCTCCTCCTCGCGGCCGGCCTGCGGTCTTCGACGCGATCGGACAACCCATCTACGGCGAGCGAGACAGCGTCGATCTCGCGGCGCTGGCAGCCCTTGGCCTGCCATTTTGGCTCGCGGGCGGAGTAGATACACCCGAACTATTGCGGTCGGCAATCGAAGCCGGTGCCACCGGCGCACAAGTTGGCACGCTCTTTGCCTTCTGTCGCGAGTCGGGGATGGAGCCGGCCTTACGCCACCAGGTGATCGACCTCGTGCGTTGTGGGGGGGTACACGTGCTCACGTCTTCACGGGCTTCGTCGACGGGATATCCCTTCAAGGTGGCGTCGGTCCCGGGCACGTTGTCCGAGGCGAGCGTATACGCGGCTCGCGAGCGAATATGCGATCTCGGTTACTTGCGTGAGGCCTACGTCAAGCCCAACGGCTCGATTGGCTACCGTTGCGCTGCCGAACCGCTGGACACGTACTTGGCCAAGGGCGGATCACTCGAAGACACCATGGGGCGCACCTGCTTGTGCAACGGACTGGCCGCGACCATCGGTTTAGGACAAGTGCGGCCGGGCGGTGCGATCGAGCCCCCGATTGTCACCAGCGGGGATGGCTTGGCTGCCATAGCACGCGTACTCGGCGACCGAGAGGACTACTCGGCCGCCGATGTCATCGCGTACTTGACAGCGCCTTAGACCTCTTTGAACTCTGCGTCGACGACGTCGTCGCCACCGCCTGACGGAGCTGCCCCACTGCCGCCGGGTGTCTCGCCACTGCCGCTTGCGGCCGCGTCGGGGTTGGCGTAGACTGCCTCACCGATCTTCTGAACCGCCGTCTGCAACTCCTCGTGAGCGCGTTTGGTGGCGTCGGTGTTATCGCCGGCAATTGCCTCGCGGACCGCCTTCACCTTGGATTCGATGTCGCTCTTGAGTTCCGCGGGAAGCTTGTCGCCGTGTTCGCGTAGAGCCTTTTCGGCGTGGAACGCGAGTTGCTCGGCGTGGTTCTTGGTCTCCACCGCATCGGCGCGTTTCTTGTCCTCGTCGGCGTGTGACTCGGCCTCTTTGACCATGCGCTCGACTTCGTCCTTCTGGAGCGTGGTCGAACCGGTAATGGTGACCTTGTTCTCCTTGCTGGTGCCACGATCCTTGGCGGTCACATGGAGGATGCCGTTGGCGTCGATGTCGAAGGTGACCTCGATCTGAGGAACTCCACGCGGTGCCGGCGGGAGGCCATCAAGGGTGAAGGTGCCGAGGATACGATTGTCGTGCGCCATAGGACGCTCGCCCTGGAGAACCACGATCTCGACCGAGGGCTGACTGTCCGAGGCGGTCGAGAAGACCTGCGATTTGGATGTGGGAATCGTCGTGTTGCGGTCGATGAGTTTGGTGTTGACCTCGCCTTCGGTCATGAGGCCGAGACTGAGCGGCGTTACGTCGAGGAGCAGAACGTCCTTGACCTCGCCCTTGAGGACCCCCGCCTGGATGGCTGCACCCACGGCGACGACCTCATCGGGATTGACGCCTCGATGCGGCTCCTTGCCGGTCATGTCGAAGACCAGTTTCTGGATGACGGGCATGCGTGTCGAGCCACCCACGAGGATCACCTCGTCGAGCGATGCCGCCTGCATGCCGGCGTCTTTGAGCGCGTTTAGGAACGGCTTGCGGCAGCGTTCGGTCAGATCGTCGGTGAGTTGCTCGAACCGGCTGCGCGTCAGCGTCATGGCCAGGTGCTTGGGCCCGGCGGCGTCGGCGGTGATGAAGGGCAGGTTGATCTCGGTTTCCGGCCGCTGCGACAGCTCGATCTTGGCCTTCTCGGCGGCCTCGGTGAGCCGCTGTAGCGCCTGACGGTCGCTGCGCAGGTCGATACCCTGATCTTTCTTGAACTCGTCGGCGAGCCAGTCGACGACGCGGCGGTCGTAGTCGTCACCGCCAAGGTGGGTGTCGCCGTTGGTCGACTTCACCTCGAATACGCCTTCGCCGACTTCGAGCACGGAGACATCGAACGTCCCGCCACCGAGGTCGAAGACCAGGATCTTCTCGTTTTCCTTCTTGTCGAGGCCGTAGGCGAGCGATGCCGCGGTGGGCTCGTTGATGATGCGTAGCACGTTGAGGCCGGCGATCTGACCGGCGTTCTTGGTGGCCTGGCGCTGGGCGTCGTTGAAGTACGCCGGAACTGTGATGACTGCGTCGGTGACTTTCTCTCCCAGGTACGCCTCGGCGTCGGTCTTGAGCTTCTGCAACACCATCGCGGAGATCTGCTCTGGCGTATGACGTTCGCCGGCCACCTCCATCTCGGCGCGGCCGTCCTTGCCGGCGACCACCTTGTAGGGCACCTGTTTGGACTCGGTTCTGACCTCGCCGAGCAGACGGCCCATGAAGCGCTTTGCCGACGCGACCGTGTTCTCCGGGTTGACAGCCGCTTGCCGCCGCGCCAGTTGGCCGACCAGCCGCTCGCCGCTGCGGGTGAAGGCCACCACCGAGGGTGTCGTTCGAGCGCCCTCGGCGTTGGCGATGACGACGGGCTCACCGCCCTCCATCACTGCCACAACGCTATTGGTCGTTCCCAGGTCGATGCCGACGGTCTTAGCCATGAGGTGATGCCCTCCCTAAGGGTTGGTTACGAGATTATCTTGCCCATCTGGGCGGGTTCTCCGGTGGTGTGCCCAGCACTCCTGCGATACCCGCGTAGGCTTGGATGCTAAACGTCTCGCCTGACAGTCTGTCCTGTGCCACGCTTTCTGGGGCAGGTGTGAGTGCCCGGGGTTCTCGTTCAAGGTGATGCGAGAACCTCTCGTCGCGGTACCTGTGGTGTGAGCCAGTCCACTTAGATGCGAGACAGTGGGCCGGAGCGGAGAGGCAGCTTGTGTTGGGGTCCACGAGCGAACTATCCAGGGCTTCTGGAGCGCTGCTGGAGGCATGGGCTTTCGCCTTCAGATC
>JACWAJ010000066.1 GCA_014874355.1 bacterium
GAGGTGGAGCGAGACAGTGCAGGCATCGCCTGCGACGACAGCCGTCGAGCCCGGACACCGCATCTTCGGCCCCTTGGTGAACTCACCACTCATCCCCGATGCCGCAGCCGATGAATTGGCGCCGTTCGAGTTGCCGTGGCCCCGAATCAGGTACGCGCCCAGACTAAAGGCGCCGACCACGACGATGGCGCCGATCAGAGTCCAGGTCAGATGGCGGCGCAAGAACGCCAGGATTTCATTTAGCTGCCGCAAGAAAACTGCTCGGCCCCCTTTGGGAATGGTTTGGATTGGTGAGCAGGAGCATATCACTCCCAGGGCGAGACCGGGACGGGCGGAGCGTGATCCACATCCTTCGCCTCGACGGTCTGTCCGGCGGCAGAAAAGACAAGAGCAGACAGTGGCCTCGCAACGCTCTGTTATGCTCCGTCAGTTCCACTCTTTGGGAGCGCAAAGAGCTTTCCTACATCTTTAGTGATCGGCTGCCTCGACGGCCGATCTTGAACTGAGATGTCGCAAGCCCGCAGGAAAGGAGATCATTAAAGTGTTACGCGATTACGAGTTGATGTATATCGTCCGGCCCGAGCTGGACGAAGAGGCGTTCCAGGCGAGTGTGGACTCCGTCAAGGCCCTGGTCGAAGCTCAGGGTGGCGAGGTCGTCAAAACCACGATCTGGGGCAAGCGCCGCCTGGCCTACGAGGTCGCACACATGCGCGACGGCCTCTATGTCATAGCCAAGCTACGGCTTCCCAGTACCGCCGTCGGCACGCTGGAGCGCGCGCTTCGCATCCACGATACCGTCTTCCGCCATCTCCTCGTCGTCGACGAGGTCGGGTTCATCGACCTGCCCGAAGCCGAAGTTGAAGCCGAGGCTAAGGCCGAGGCACCGGCCACACCGGAACTCGCCGCTCAGGACGAAGCCGGTTCCGACGAGATGGCCACAGACATTGACGACGCCTTCGAGCCGGTCGCAGCCGGTGTCGACCGCGACGAGGAGAGTTGAGATGGCTGGTTCCCTCAATCGGGTCATGCTGATCGGCCGCCTCACCCGCGACCCCGAACTGCGCTTCACACCCAGCGGCACGGCGGTCTGCAACATGGGACTGGCCACCAATCGCTACGGTCAGGACCAGAGTGGCGAAC
Organism: bacterium; assembly: GCA_014874355.1. Classification (GTDB taxonomy): domain Bacteria; phylum Chloroflexota; class Dormibacteria; order Aeolococcales; family Aeolococcaceae; genus JACWAJ01. The sequence goes on from JACWAJ010000066.1 coordinate 1,141, forward strand.
GCAAGGAGTTCACCGACTTCCACGACATCGTCGTCTGGAATCAGGGCAACCGCAAGCTCGCCGAGTTCTGCGGCCAGTACCTTCAGAAAGGCCGCCTTGTCTACATCGAGGGCCGGCTGCAGTCGCGCTCGTGGGACGACCAGGCCACCGGCCAGAAGCGCTACAAGACCGAAGTGAACGCTTCGGACGTGCAATTCCTGGACAGCCGGGGCGATGCGCCGGCGACAGGTGGTGAGAGTGCCGGCAGCGTTGCCGCGGGCGTGAGCGGTGCAGCCGCCACAGCGCAAGGCGACGTCGACCCCGATGACATCCCCTTCTGAGCAACAACAGAGAGAGTTTTGATGCCTGACTTCGACCGCCGCCGTAAGGTGTGCGGCTTCTGCCTGGATCACGTAACCGTCATCGACTACAAGGAGGTTTCGCGGCTTCGCCGCTACCTCTCCGACCGAGGCAAGATCCTGCCACGGCGCATGACGGGAACCTGTGCATTACACCAGCGCCGTTTATGTGTCGCGCTCAAGCGTGCGCGCCACATCGCTCTGCTGCCCTTCCGCGCAGAATTGCGCTAGTCCAGCACCGGCCCTACTGCCAACTACTGGAAAGCTTTTCCAGTAGGCTGAGGTGCTTGGGTCTACACGACCCACAGCCAAGGCCCGCCTCCGAGCACTTGAGGGACTTGGTTTCATCGAGTGGGTGGGCAAGAGCCCGCAGGATCCCATTCACATACTGGCGCCTCAAGAACCGGACGTATACTGACCCAAGGCCTATGCGCCCTGGGGTAAACCGTCTTCTACGCGTTCTTGCTATCGCCCCGGTGACCGCCCTTGTGGCGGTTGCCCCCGCGACGGTGGCGCACGCCCAGGCCTCGCCCGGGAGTACCGCACCATCTCCGTACGTCGTCTGCGTTGACCCCGGCCACGGCGGCGCTCCCGACAACTCCGATCCTTCGAAGCAATTCGATCCCGGCGCCATCGGTGTGGGCGGCCTTCAGGAGAAGGGGATCGCACTCGACATTGGTCTTGGCCTGCGCACCCTTCTCGAACGCGACGGCGTGACCGTGGCCATGACGCGAGCGGACGACCGCTTCGCGAGCATTGCTGCGCGAGAGCAGATCTGCGAGGACGCTCACGCCAAACTGTTCGTCAGCATTCACCTCAACTACTTCGACGACCCGGCGGTTGGCGGTTCACTCGTGCTGTACCCGTCGGCAACGTACCTGCCGTTCGCAACGACCATGGCGCAATCTCTCGGCCGCGACCTGGCTCCCGCCCATATCCAAAGCGACGGAACCCAGTTGCGCGACAACTGGTGGAGCCACGTCACGATGCCCACGGTCACAGTCGAGGGGGCCTACCTGACCAACCCCGAAGAGGCTGCATGGCTGGCAACTTCTGCCGGCCGCCGGCAACTCGCCAAAGCAATTTTTGACGGCATCGAAACGTACGACCCCAATATCGCCAAGCACAAGGCGGCGCTGAGCGCTTGGACCGCGGCGCATCCGGCCACGACGGCCGGCGGTGACAAGGCGGTCGCTGGTCGCAGCCAATCGAACGCCGGCATCGTCTGGCTCTGTCTGGCGGGGCTTGCCCTTGCCGGAGGGCTGATCGGCTGGCGACGGCACCGCCGGCTGGGCAGTCCGCTCGCACCCGTCAGTATCAGCCTCGGAAGAAACCCAAGGGCCAAGTCGAGAACTTCGGACGCGGCGGTTCTCTCTGCAATGCTGGGTTTGAATATATGGCGGCGCCATCAACAACGCCGGCGCCGCCGCGCCGTTTGGCGCCGTGCACAGGCGTATCGCGAATCCCGCTACGTCCGTCCCCATGTTGGCTAGACTGACCCACCCCGCCACCCCACATGTGGGAGTAGATTCCATGGCCTTTGAGCAGCAACTGCGAATTCCCGGTCCGACACCGCTGCCCCAACGGGTCGTCCGTGCCCAAAGCCGGCCGATGATCAATCACCGCGGTCCCGAGTTTGTCGAAATGTTCGCCGAAATCATCAGCGGACTCAAGCGATCGCTGCGCACCGAAAACGATGTGCTGCTCTTTCCCGCCAGCGGCACAGGCGGGCTTGAAGCCGCAGTCGCCAACCTGCTTTCTCCCGGTGAGTCGACGCTCTTCTGCACCGTCGGCGCCTTTGGCGAGCGCTGGGCGAAGATCGCCCGCTCGTTCGGAGCCGAGGTTGTCCATCTCGCCATGCCCTGGGGCGAGAGTCTCGACCCCGATGACATCGACCGAACCCTGGCCGAGCACCCCGACATCGACACCGTCTTTGTCACTCATAACGAGACGTCCACCGGGGTTACCACCGACATTGCCGCCATTGCCGCGGTGGTCAAGGGCCGGGGCAAGCTGCTGGCAGTCGACTCCGTCAGCGGCGCCGGGTGTCTGCCACTCGAAGTAGACGCACTCGGTCTGGACGTTGTCGTGACCGGCTCGCAAAAGGGATGGATGGCACCCCCGGGGCTGACCATGATCTCCGTCAGCGCCGCGGCTTACGAACGTAGCGCCAAGGCCACATGCGCACGCTGGTATTTCGACTTTGCTCGGGAAAAGCGCTTCCAGGACAAGCATCAGACCGCAACGACCCCGCCGCTTTCGGTGCTGTACGCCCTCCACGAAGGCCTCCGACTCATCGAGGAAGAGGGCATCGAGAACGTCTGGGCACGCCATGCACGGGTTGGCGCGATGGTACGCACCGGCGTCACCGCCATCGGCCTGGAGCTGTTTGCCACGGAGGGTTTTCGGAGCAACACCGTCACCGCCATCCGCAACCCCAGCGAGTCCGCCGACACGCTGAAGCATCTGTTGGCAACACTCAACACCAAACACGGGCTGATTCTTGCCGGCGGCCAGCGTGAGTTGCAGGGCCACATCTTCCGCATCGGACACCTCGGGATGGTCGACGATTCCGACGTGTATGCGATCCTCGCCACGCTAGAGTTGGCATTGGCCAACCTGGGAATGTTGAGCCGCACCGGCCTTAGCGTCGCTGCCGCGCAGACGTTGGCACGATTTGGAGACGGTGCAACGCAACCCACACCAATCGGGTGACTGCAACGACTAAGACCACACCTCTCCCCGACCCTGGCATCGCACAGCCGCGAATCCTCGTCGCCGACCCTGTCGCCCAAGACGGCGTGTTGCGCCTGCGGGAAGTGGCCGAAGTGGATGTCGCCACCGGGCTCTCTCCCAGCGACCTGCTGGCTCGCATCGGCGACTACGACGCACTTGTCGTGCGCAGCGAAACGCAGGTTACCGCCGAGGTGCTGCGAGCCGGAAGCAAGCTCCGCGTGATTGGACGGGCCGGCGTTGGCATCGACAACATCGACCTCGACGCCGCCACCTTGTGCGGAGTATTGGTCCTCAACGCACCCACCGGTAACACCATTGCCGCCGCCGAACACACCATCGCACTCATGCTGGCAATGGCGCGCAACATCGCCGCAGCAGACCTATCGCTCCACTCCGGGCGCTGGGAGCGCAAGCAGTTCATGGGCACCGAGATGTGCAACAAAACGCTCGGTATCGTCGGACTGGGCAAGATCGGTTTTACGGTGGCCCACATCGCCCAAGCGGGGCTTGGCATGCACATCCTGGCTCACGATCCGCTGGCCACCACAGACCGCGCCGAACAGGTCGGCGCCACGCTCTGCGACCTCGACACATTGCTGCAGGACAGCGATGTGGTCACAGTGCATGTCCCCCTCAACGATCACACCCGAGGCATGATCGGCGCGCTCCAACTCGAACACATGAAGCCGACGGCCCGCATCATCAACGCCGCTCGCAGCGGCATTATCGACGAGCAGGCGCTTGCCAACGCGCTCGATCAGGGCCGCATCGCCGGTGCCGCCATCGATGTCTGGAGCCCCGAGCCACCGCCCACCGACCACCCCCTGCTACACCTTCCCCAGGTACTGGTGACGCCACATCTGGGCGCCTCAACCAAGGAAGCACAGGTCGGTGTCGCGGCGGATGTGGCCGACCAGATCGTCGATTTCCTGCGCGGCGGCACCCCCCGTTCAGCCGTCAACGCTCCCGCACTGCGCCCTGAAGAACTGGCACAGTTGCGGCCCTACCTCACGCTGGCACAGCGAATGGGCTCCATGGCCGCGCAACTCTGCGGCAGCGGGATCGAACGCATCGTCTGCAGCTATGCCGGCGAACTCGCCGAGGTGGACACGGCGCTGGTGTCGGCCGAGGTGCTACGCGGCCTCTTCTGCCACTTCACCGACACGCGCATCAACGTCATCAACGCCAAAGCCGTAGCGCGCTCACTCGGCGTCGATGTCGACGAATACCGAACCACACGCGAACTCGACCACGCCAACGCTCTCGTCATCGAGGTGATCGGGAAGCAACGCCTACGCCTGGTCGGAACCCAATTCGACGGCGAGCCACATATCACCCGCATCGACGACTTCCGCATCGATATGCAACCGGAAGGCATCTTCCTCGTCGACACCCACGAGGATCGGCCCGGTGTGGTTGCCGGCATTTCCTCGCTTTTAGCCAAGCATGACATCAACATAGCGCGGCTGGAACTGGGACGCGACCGACCCCGCGGCCGGGCAATGATGTTGATGCAGGTTGACGACCTCGTACCCCCCGAACTGCTCCGTGAGATCGCCGAGGCGGCTCATCTCGAGAAGCTCATAGTTGTCGACCTTCACTAGTGCACCCAACTGACGTCCGGCCGTTTGTGGGCCTGCGGTTCCATACCCGAGGTGCGGATTTCGGCGATCTGCTGGCACCGCCTTACGACGTCATCAGCCCCGAATTACGCGAAACGCTGTACGCACTAAGCCCACACAACATCGTCCGCATCGACTGCGGCCGGGACCATCCCGGCGATGCCGGCGGCGGTGGCGATCGCTATGCCCGCGCCGCCGGCAAACTCACGTCATGGCTCGAAGCGGGCATTCTCAACCGCGATCCTCGCGCTGGTTTCACCGTGACGGCGCACGAATTCTTGGCTTCCGACGGCTCGGCACAGCGTCGCCTGGGCCTCTTTGGCACGGTGGCAGCGCGTGCATGGGAGACTTCGGATCTCTTGCCCCACGAATGCACGCTCGGCGCACCCAAACAGGACCGGCTGCGGCTCATGCAGACCACCCAAACCCAAACCAGTGCGGTCTTTTGCCTCTGGGCCGGGGCCCGGCTGCTGGAGACTCTGCTCGCCGAGATCGCAGGCACCGAGCCGCAACAGGCCGGCTGCACCGAGGGTGAGTTTGGCGCCGAGCGCCACCTCGTCTGGTACGTAGACGATGCGCCTCGAGTCGAGATGATTCACGATGCCTTGAGGCCCGCCAAGCTCTATGTCGCGGACGGCCACCACCGCTACGAGACGGCTGTCACGTACGCCGGGCAACGCCGTGCCGCCGAACCAGAAGCTCCCGCCGGCAGAGCGTTCGAGCGTTGCCTGGTCTACCTTTGCTCCGCCGACGATCCCGGGCTGACGGTGTTGCCGACTCATCGCCTCGTCCGCCCGCGACCCGGGATGCCGCGCAGCCTCGCGGAACTTGCCGCCAGCGTCACCGACTCGGCCGAGGTCATCGAGGTGAACAGCCTGGACGATGCCAGCCGGATCGCCCGCCTGCGCCACACGACCCACCATGCATTCGGCATCGCACTGGCGGATGGCACCGCGGTGTTGCTGCAGCACCGCGCCGTCACCGACACGCCTCGAAACAGTCTCGACGCCACGGTTCTCGCCAAGGTTCTGTTGCGCCCCCTGGGAATCGACGATACCGCAGTGGCGGAGGGAGCACTGGATTACACGCGCTCCGTCGCCGGCGTGGCCGAACAGGTTGCGAGTGGCCGGGCCGTCCTGGGCGCCACACTCAATCCCGTCACCGTCGCCGAAGTTATGGCGGTGGCAGATGCGGGTGAGGTGATGCCCCAGAAGTCGACCTACTTCTATCCCAAGGTGCCCACGGGCATCGTGCTGGCACCGCTCTAAAGCACCTTCAGCCCGCCCCGGGTGAGCGCCAGGTAACATTGATACGTGCCCACCTACGGATACCACTGTGAAAGCTGCAGCACCGACTTCGATGTCTGGCAGAGGATGAGCGATCAACCCACCGCCGGATGCCCCACCTGTGGGGCATCCGGACGGCGCCTCTTCTTCCCCGCCGGCATTGTTTTCAAGGGCAGTGGTTTCTACAAAACCGACTCTCGCACGACCGCCAATGGTGCTGGATCACATTCCTCCAGCACCACAACTGGTGGCACCAAGTCATCTGGCGCGGTGACGCCTCCGGCAAAGTCCTCGACAAAGGAGTGATTGAACTCCTGCGTCTGAGGGAACACCAGTGTTCAGTAGCCACATTTAGCGACTTTCACTGTCCGGTGAAGCCGTGACTTACGCGAAAGTGAGGAGATTCTGATGGCCGACCCCACCACCGTAACCGACGCCACATTTGAAGCTGAAGTGATCAAGGCGGACACCCCTGTCCTGGTCGACTTCTGGGCAGCATGGTGCGGACCGTGCCGGGCCATCGCACCACTGGTCGAGGAAATCGCCGGCGAGTACGTAGGCAAGGTCAAGGTCGCCAAGCTCGACGTCGACGCCAATCCCGTAATTCCGGGACAATTCGGCGTCATGAGCATACCCACCCTAATGATCTTCCGCGACGGCAAGGCCGTCGATCGCATCGTCGGCTACATGCCCAAGGACAAGCTCACCCGGGCAGTCGACTCGGCCCTGGCCTAGGCCGGTGAATCAACGCGTTAACCCGATGGATTAGCCTGGGTCCATGTATAGGGACTCCCCGCAGCAAGATGGGAACTCAACGCGGGATGTAGTGTTGAGGCGCCTCGGGGATGAACGGCAGAGGCAAGCTCAGCATGGCTGTACCCACCCAGAGATACCACACTGCACGGCAGATACATCTCTGGCCGCCTCGGTGTCGAATTGAAGCCTATGGGATAGCGCGCACCAAAGAGGATTAGGTTTTCTGTACCCGGGAGCGCGGCACTTGGCACGCGAAGGCCCGCAACCGCCATCCCTCTAATTTTCGCCGCCCAAGTCTGGCAACGGGTCCAATCATCATCGACAAGAGCATCCGGGGAGATGCCGGCTGAGTTCGCCGTGGCAAAGGTGACGTGGAGAATGTCATCAACTCGCAGACGCAAGGCAAATACGTTGCGCATCACGGAAGAAGGATGTCGGCGTGCATACGGATCAGAGCGGAGTAGTTCCGAAAGCGGCCCCATGGAGTGGAGACAGAAATACTGGGTCGGAACCCTGGCTGTCCCAGTGTCATGGAAACGTCCTGGGTACGTGTTGGGCGTTGGCCACAATGGTCGCACGCCGGAGATGCCTCGAAACACCACGCCATCAAAGGGGCTGACGTTCAGCACAGGCTTCAAAAGCGTGTAGCTGAGACAAGTTCGAGTAGGCGTGCCGGCTCATCGGTGAGTTGAATGGGCGTCCGATTGCCGGCCAGGGGATGGGGCTCATGTAGCCATTCCAGTGCCGCGGACCCGCGTAGGACGAAGCGCAGTTCGTTGAGCGCGCGAGCGAGAAGGCGTAATCGCGCTTCCTCTCTCGATGGGATCTGGTTTCGCTTGACCCAGTCCTGGAATGTACGAGGGGAGGTTCCCAGCGCTCTCAACAACTCGTCCTGGCTCACCCCAAGGGTGTTCTGGATTCCCCTGAGCACCAGATCGAGTGGCCGCGTCGATGCAACCTGACGGTTCTCCACCGCGCTCAACAGAGCTAGATGGAGCGCATCGAGAGCTGCCATTTCGCACAACTCGACATCGCCTGCATCATCAAGCCCGTCACGAACCGCATAGGCGGCCCGGAGAATCGCAATCCCCTCTTCGGGCATTTCCTGCCCGATGCCCTCACCCGCCTCGACACCACGGTTGGCCAGCCGGCGGACCGCATGAGCACAATCGTCATTCCAACCATGTTCGGCAAGCCGTTGCTGTACCCCCAGAGCCTCTGCAGAGAGGGCCTCGAGCGGTATTGCCACCGGCGTGGCGAAAGCCACAATCATTGCGTCTCCTTTGCGCTCATGGTACGCAATGTGCATGCAACCGTCAATCGGTGATCACGCGCCGAGCCCTCGCCAGTGCAAGCGTGTTGCGCATCAGCATGGCAATCGTCATGGGTCCGACGCCGCCAGGCACCGGACTCAAGTGGCCTGCCACCTGCCGCACCGAGTCAAAGTCCACGTCGCCACAGAGCTTGCCCTCGACCAGGGTAGTGCCGACATCGATGACGCAAGCGCCGGGCTTGACGTAGGTGGAGTCAACCATGCCGGGGCGCCCCGCAGCGACAACAAGGATGTCGGCCTCCCGGCAGATGCCGGGCAGGTCCACCGTTCGCGAGTGGCAGATCGTCACCGTGGCATTGGCGTTCACCAGCAGCAACGCCATGGGACGCCCGACGATGGTGCTGCGACCGATCACCACTGCCCGCGCACCCGAAACCGGCACGGCATAGTGACGCAGTAGCTCCATGCAACCGGCAGGGGTGCCGGGCAATGCAAGACCTGGTCGCCCCTCGGCTAGCCGGCCTATGTTGAGCGGGTGGAAGCCATCGGCATCTTTGCCCGGGTCCACGGCTTCTATGACGCGCGCCGGGTCGATCAAGACTGGAAGTGGCAATTGAACAAGGATGGCGTCGACACCCGGCGAGGCGTTGAGACGGGCCACGAGTTCGAGAACGGAATCCGTAGTTTCGCCGGCGGACAAGTGGTGAAGATTGAAGTCGATACCGAGCGCGGTCGCCACCCGGCGCTTGTTGCGCACGTACGTGACCGACGCGGGGTCGTCGCCAACGAGAATTACATGCAGATTCGGAGCCGCATGGCCGGCAGCACAAAGTGCCCGAACCGCTTCACCAACATCGTTGGTGATCCCGCGCGCAATGCCAACGCCGTCAACAAGGGTAGCTGGAGTGATGGTGGTCCGGCCTCCGGGTCACATCGCCCTGGCGGGCGGCTCTTGGACAGGTCGCAGGAGTTGCTCAGTCTGATCCTGCGGGTTCACCATGACCACCTGGAAAAGCTCCTCAAAATCGCACTGGAAGAGTTGCATCAACGCCTGCCTCAGCTTGGGGCCGGGGTTGCGCGTACCGGCTTCGAGCGCGGGGATGTAGTTCTGCGTGACGCCTAGGCGACGCGCCAATTCACGCTGGGTGAGGTGGTGCTTGTCGCGCATGGCGCGCAATCCGGTGGCGCGAACTAGAACATTCATGCGGGTCAACTTACGACGCCTCAGTGTGTTTGTCAAGGCGAGAATGCAGCACTGGTGGATTTTCCCTCGGCAAGCTCAACCTCTCTATGCTGTCAAAGCATGTGCCGCGTGTGTTTGAAACGACCCGAAATCCCCGACGAACGTTACGGCCGCTGCGAGTCCTGTGCCCGTAGCGGCCGCATCGCCCTGAAGTTCCGGGCCGGACCCGGCCGCGACGGCAAGAGCCTCGTCATCAAGGCCGGCGAACTCTCACCCCGGGCTCTACGACAGAAGTGGCAGCCCCAGCTCGCACAGTTCTCCGCATCACCACACGTCAAGAACCATCTCGGCCTCCACGAGATTGAACTCGTCGTGGCCAAAGATCGTATTGAGACCATCCGCATTGCCCCCGACCTTGGGCCGAGCGCCGAGACGGTCACCCCAGCGCTGCGCCTCGCCGCCGAGCGGAGTGACATCCACTGGTAGTCGACCGTTGACGCCAAGCGTAATGAACCCGCAAGGTTACCTGGGTAACCTGATTCTCATGATGAACCGCACGCCCTGGAGGTCCCGATGAATCATTCCCCACGCATGCTATTTGGGACCTCGGAGTTCATGCACGGCGACACCGGCTACGGTGGTGCCTGGTTCTGGACGAGTGGCATCGTCCATCTGCTACTACTCGCGGCGCTCATCGTCGCCTTGTTCTTCCTGGTACGCGCATTGCTCCGGCGCTTTCCCGCTCCGGCGCCTTCCAATCCCGCATTGACCGAACTCGAGGTCCGGTACGCGCGCGGCGAACTCAGTCGCGAAGACTATGCGCAGCGCCGCGCCGATCTGATAAATCCCGCCCTGCTGGCTGTACGGACGTCAACGCCCACTCCTCCGACCACTTAGCGCCACAGCCGCCACCACCACGACGGTTCACCAAGGTCACCAACGGCGACTACGGGAAAGACGCCCACGCTGGTGCCTTTGACGCTGACGGTCACTCGACCAATTCGGCTTCCCGCACGCACGACGGGATCAACGGGGTCGGGCACAAAGCCGAAGTTCAGTCGGGAGCCCCGTCGAAGGAGCCGCAACGGGGCCCCCGAGGCGGTGACACGAAGGGAACTTGATGTTGTCCACGCCGAGGTAAGACTGCCCTCCGCAACCGGCAGTGAGGTGTCAGCCGCATACACCACAAAGTCGCCAAAGTCCGCCTCCACGGCAGCGCGCGCGGCGGCGAAGGTGTCTTCTCGTTGTGCCTGCCCCAAAATGGCACCCACCACGGTGACAGGTGGCGTACCCGCCGAGAGGGTGCGTCGCGCCGCAAAGAGCAAGCAATAGCCGGCGGCATTCGTGTGCCCAGTCTTGATACCCAACCACCCCGGCACGCTTCCGACCAGCGGATCGAGATTGGTGATCTGGCCGCCACCGGGAAGCTGTGCCTGGGGCTGAGCCATGATGTCGACCAGGGCAGGATTGGCAATCGCCGCCTCGCCCAGGATCACCAGGTCCGATGCGGAGGAAACAGTGCCCGGGTCGATACCGGCGGCGTCGGCGAAATGGGTCTGCGTCATGCCGAGTTTGGCCGCCATGGCGTTCAGCCGGACGAGAAATGCCGCATCGTTCCCGGCGACGAAGCGACCCAGCATGACCGCGAAATTGTTGGCCGACGGCAGCATCATGCCCAGCAGGAGCTGGCGCTCGCTAAGGCTCTCGCCGGTGAATACATCGACGTGAGAGCCGTCGGCGGCCACCACCTGCTGAAGGAGAGCGACGTCGTCAGGCGTCACCGTTAGCGTGGGACCGTCCTGGCCGGCCTTGAGTGGATATGCATCCAGTACGGCGAGCGCCGTGGCCGTCTTGGCAATGGAGGCGATCGGCCGAACGGTATCCGCCCCGTTGCCGGCTACGCTCCCGCTCTCGCTGTCCTTCAGCGCGAAGGTTCCGCTCGAAGGCACAGGCAACCGGGCAGCCGCACCTCCGACCACCTTGTCGCTCGGAATGCCGATGCTGACCCGAGGTGGGGGCAGCGGGGCAACCCACCTCGCCACGCCGAGTCCCGTTGTCGCGCCTACGGCGACGGCCAGAGCCGCAGCGAGGACACGCGCCGCACGGCGGCGAAAAGTGGGCGTCATGCCGCGTTACCTTGCCTCATTGAAGCGGCCCCGCAACGAAAGAAGCCCCCCGAACCGAAAGCTCCGGGGGCTTCATGCTTCTCGCGAGGCCTACTTCGGGGCCTTCTTGGCAGCCGGCTTCTTGGCAGCCGTTGCACCACGGGTGCCCTTGAGCGCAGCCGACAAGGTCGTGCTCGGAGCGAAACGGACCACGCGCCGGGCCGGAACCTTCACGCTGTCTCCGGTACGCGGGTTGCGGGCGGTACGTGCTGGACGATGCATGGTCCGAAATGCACCAAATCCGTGAATGCGGACCTCACTCCCGCACGTCAAGCTCTCGGAGATGTGAGTAAAGAACCAACGGACCTCCTCACGTGCAGCCGTCATGGGCATGTCGCCGCCTTGATCCTCAACCCAGGACTTGAGTTCCTCGGCCAAGACATCACGGGTAACCACAGTAGCAGCCATTGAAATTCTCCCTTATAGAATTTGTGGAAGGCAGGCGAATTGTATGAAATAGCAAGGACTTTTGCCAAGTCGCGGTAGCGCGTCAAATCACGACACCGCGCTGCAAGCCGGCAGCAATACCCGGTAATGCTGCTCACCTGCTACGGTCTGGCAATGCCCGCCTGCCGCTCCGGCGTTCCCGACACACACTGGGACGACATGCTCCGTGAGGCCAATGGGCACTTCCTCCAGTCTGCCGCCTGGCACCGCGTTCAGGAAGCGCTCGGTGCGCCGGTGCTCCACGCCTGCGCAGAGAAGGATTGGATGTGGACCGGCCACGCCGGCCGCAGCATGGGTATCCGCTATCTCTACGTGCCCTGTGGACCGACAGTGCTACAGGCTCGCAGCTTCGGCGACTGTCTGGATGACATCACAACTTGCGCCCGCCGGCATCGGATCTCTTTCGTACGCCTGGAGCCCGCGGGTGCCGTCGCCCTGACCGCACTGTGGGACCGAAAGGCACACGAGGTCAAGCCCGTGCAACCGCGCCACACCTGGTTGCTCGATCTCACCGTGGACGGCGTGTGGCTGCGCCGCGGGCTGACCAAAGGACACCGTAACAGCATCAATTCAGCTCCCCGGAAGGGAATCTCCATTCGCCGCACCACCGACCCCGCCGAGGTCGGAGTGCTCATCGACCTCCTGCGAATGACTGCGGAGAAGCGAGGTTTTCACCTTGCCGGTGAACGCTACTACCGTACCGTGGCAGAGATACTCATGCCCCTCGACGCCGCGTGCCTCTACGTTGCCGAGGCCGGCGGTCGTCCGGTGGCCGCCGCCTTGGGGTTCGACTTCAACGGCGTCCGTCATTACGCCCATGCCGGCGCGGACCCAACGCGGGCACGTCAACTCTCCGCCGCGGCTCCGCTGGTGTGGCAAATGATCCTCGACGCCAAGGCCGAGGGCATGCACACCTTCGATTTCTGGGGGGTGCTGCCCAGTCCGAAGCCGGGACACCCCTGGACCGGCTTCACGCAGTTCAAACAATCGTTTGGCGGCCGCATGATTGAACGCGCCGGCACCTGGGAGTTGACCGTGAAGCCGTGGCGCCATCGCATTCACAGAATCGGACGGTTCGTTCACCGGTGAGGTTCGCCACCGATTCCGAGATCGCCAACTGGGACGAACTTGTTGCGGCCAACCCCGACGGCGGGCACATCCTGCAGACGCGCGCTTGGGGAGATTTCAAGGCCCAGTGGGGCTGGCGACCACGCCACGTCATCGCGAGCGGCGACACCGTCGACCTGGCAATACTCTTCCTCACCCGCAAGATCACCGGGCTTGGCGAGTTGTGGTACGCCCCCAAGGGCCCGGGAATCATCCGGCCACAGTCAATGGTCGATGCCCTGTGCCAGCGCCGTCTCTTCGGCCCGGCCTTCTGCGTGAAGGTAGAACCCGAGATTGCGCAGGGTACCGATCTGGGCACATGGGAAGCGCAGGGGTTGGTCAAAGCGCCACAGGACGTGCAGATCAACCGCGCCACGATCATCGTCGACCTGCGCCCTGACGAAGATGCGCTACTGGCATCGTTCAAGTCCAAGACGCGCTACAACATCCGGCTCGCGCAGCGCAAAGGTGTCGTGGTGCGCCATATGCCGGTCAACGACAAGACCATCGACGTCATGTTTGCGCTCATGGTCGCCACGCAACAGCGTGCGGGATTCACCCTGCGCCAGCGTGATTACTTCGCCGGTTACTGGCAAAGGCAGCATGCCTGCGGACAGGGCGATTTCTTCTTTGCTCTCCACGACGAAGAGGTGCTGGCCGGAATCTTCGTGACCCATTTCGGCACGCGCGCCTGGTACAAGGATGGCGGCTCAACCAAACTCCATCAGGAATTGATGGCCCCTCACCTGCTGCAATGGGAGGTCATGCGCCATCTGCGCGCCCGCGGCGTTACCGACTACGACCTGGTGGCGGTGCCGCGCCCCCAGGAGATGAGTGAGACGCATCCCATGTACGGCCTCTACCGCTTCAAGTCGGGATTCTGCGACACCGTGACGGATTTCGTCGGGACATGGGATCTGCCGCTGCGCCAGACCCGCTACTCGGCCTGGAATCGCCTCGGTGAGCGCGCCGCGCAGCGGTGGACGCTTCGCGCGCGGCACAACATCTTCTACTAGCCAGGATCGTTAGGTGGGCTTATTAGAGGCTATCTTCTAATAAGGGGTTCCAAGATCAGCACTTAGCCGCTAAAATACCGCCATGCCCAGCCGGGATCCGGACTATATGCTCAAGCGCCCTCACCCCCCACAACGATCAACCCCGTGGTCGGCGGTCAGCGTTGAAGACGATGCCCGGATCATCGATCGGAATCCCTGGTGGTTCAATGCAGAATGGTCCCGATCCGATCCGCACCTTCGCCGGCTGGAAGCACAACCTGTCAAATTGCCGGCTCCCCTGGTCAAGAACTTCGACCTGCTCCATGCCGGTGTCCACACGATCCGCGGACCTCGACAGGTGGGCAAGTCGACCGACCTCAAACTCCTGGTGCAACGTGCCCTCCAGGAGGGTTATTCCGCGCGCCAGATCATTTATCTAGCCCTTGACCTGCTGGAAGGTCAGCCGGCAGCAGCGGTGTCGCGCACTGTCGAACAGGCCAAGCATCTGGCGACAGCGGTGGGCCGGTCCCTACTGCTTCTCGACGAAGTCAGCGCCGTTCCGGGTTGGCAAACCGCAATCAAGGAACTCTGGGATCGTGGTGTCATCGACAACGATGTCGTTGTCTGTACTGGTTCGTCAGCGATTGACCTTGTGACGGGAACGGTCGAACGGCTGCCGGGACGGCGCGGTCACGGTCATGATCATCTGGTCCTGCCACAGTCCTTCGATGTGTTCGCCAAGGTCGTGGACCCGGACATACCGACCTCCCCACGGCTGACCCTCGAGTCGCTGTTGTCCTCAGATGGTCGCAAGCTCATCGAGGAGGCCCGGCGCTACGGACCGCGATTGCATGACGCATTCCACCGATACCTTCGCTTCGGCGGGCTTCCCGCAGCGGTCGTCGAGGCGGCCACGGGCGCGCTCGAGCCATCGGAGTTCACCAAACGCATCCTCTGGGACTCCCTGTTGAAGGAGACCATGCGAAAAGGTGCGAGTGAGCCCTCAACCCGGGCCTTACTCGAACGGGTCATGCGCTCATTGGGCTCCAAGACCAACTGGTCGACCATGGCACGCGAGATGAACGTTCCTCTGGGCCGGCGAGGCGGGGTTCACCCCGACTACAAAACGGTCCGCGAGTACATTGAATTTCTCACGATCGGCTACTTTCTTCTGGCTGTCTACTTTTGGAAGAAAGACGCTGACAGCAACTCGCTGGCACACGACAAGAAGGTGTATTTCGGCGACCTCCTCCTACACGAGATCACCCATGATGAGTGTTGCCCGGGCAGGAACTTCGATATCCCCGCAATGGTCGAGAATGCGGTTGCGCTTGCGTTGTACCGAACCAATGAGCCGGTGCGCAGGCAGATCATGGGGTTTCTCGACCCGGACGACCTGCACATTTGGGAGACCGCGAAAGGCGCTGAGGTGGACTTCGTCTGTGGCCCGCGATCAACGGCCACTCCGGTCGAGGTGAAGTGGGAAAACCGGGTTGACCGGCGTGAGTTGAGCCGCCTCAAACGCGCGTTCCCGAACCGGCCCATCATCCTGACCACCAAGTCCGAGCTGGAACTCACCGATGAGCATGTGATGATCCCCGTCCCGCTCTTGTTATGGGCGGTGGGAGACGTCACCGGCAAGTCTCTCGCGACATGACGTGGATCGTGAACCCTATTTCCAGACGCGCTTCATGATGACGCGCGCCAGCTTGTCGGAATCGTGGTGCGATGTCACCCTGGCATTGACCACGTCGGCGAGGACAAAGTGCACCGGTCGCGTTGTGCACCGGTCGCGGTCGAAGACTATTCGCGTCACGCCCGCCTCCCTGGCCGATCCCGGGAGCGTAGGCGCAAAATTGCTGTTGACGACGACATAGTCGAACATGTTGCCGCCGACATGTTCCTCGATGGCCGCCAGATGCTCGCTGACTGTGTAGCCGGTGGTTTCACCGGGCTGGCTGGCAACGTTGCAGACATACACCTTCACCGCCGGCGTGGCGCGAAGGGCCTCAACCATGCCGTCGACGAGTAGGTTGGGCAGGATCGACGTGTACAGCGAACCCGGGCCAATGAGGACCAGTTCGGCATCGAGAATCGCCGCTTCGGCCTCGGGATTGATGGGCGGTGCTTCGGGATCCAGGAATACCCTGTCGATCCGGCCATCGCCCTGGGGAACGTGCGACTCGCCGACACGGACTTTGCCGTCTGCATCCGCACAGAGAACGACGTTGGTGAGCGTCGAGGGGACTATCTGGCCCCGGACGGCTAGCACCCGACCGGACTCGCGCAATGCGTGCTCGAAGTCGCCCGTGATCTCCGCCATCGCCGTGATGAAGAGGTTGCCGAAGGAGTGCCCGCCGAGCGATCCCTCGCCGCTAAATCGGTGCGAGAAAAGGTCGGTCATCAGCGGTTCTGTCTCGGCCAGAGCAGTTAGACACTGCCGGAAGTCGCCCGGGGGAAGGACGCGGTGTTCGGTGCGCAACCGGCCGCTGGAACCGCCGTCGTCGGCAACCGTGACGATGGCAACGATGTTGTTGGTGTACTTCTTGATGCCGCGCAGCATCGTCGAAAGACCCGTGCCACCACCCAGCGCCACGATCCGCGGTCCTTTGGCCAGCAGGCGGTGGGCGTAGATCTCGTCCACCAGCGACTTATCGGTGCGCCGGCCCGGGAGAAAGGGGCCCAAAAGCGACTGGCCCAGCTTGTAGAAAGCCAGGAGCAGCACGCCAAAACCCACAACAGCGAAGATCGTCGCCCGCATCCAGCGGGGCAGGAACTGCAGGGTGATGTCCCCCACCCAGTTGGGAAAGCGCACCGTGGTATAGGCGCCTTTGAGGACATAGCCAACCGACAGGCTCATCATCACGATGCTGGAAAAAAGCAGGATCAGCCACCGTTTGACGTTGAGCCCGGGCGTGAACCAGCGTCGAAGCGTGGGGCTGGGCTGGAAGATGGTGCGAAGTAGGTGCATACGGCAGCAGCGATTGTCCCACGTCGGCCTCCCGCGGCTCCGCCCATATCAGAACGTGTTTTGAACCCGGCCGGTACCACCACCGGGGAGGGCTGTCCTCCTGGCATGTCGGTGGCGCAACAACTCCTCGCCTATTTCGTTGCCCTGAGCGTATTGGCCATCGCCCTTCGCGCAGTGTCGCACCGGATCAGAGTTCCCTGTCCCGTCGTGCTGGCGGCGGGAGGGGTGGAACCATTCGTCCGCCGGGCCGACTGTTACGCCTTACGCGGAGAGCGTAACCCACCGACAAAATCGCTGGACAGCCACAAATTCGGTGCCAATTCGGTGCATACAATTCGGTGCCATTGTCCGTGGTGTGTCCGCCGGCTCCGGCTAGAATCGGGGGCAATGGCTAAGCATCAGAACGCCCCGAGGGGGGGGGGACAGCATCAGCAACCACCGCCCGTGGTGGTCAATGTCAACATTCCCGCCCAGGCACCTGCCCCGCCACCACTGCCCGAACCATCTCCAGAATCGCGAATCTTCTCTTTTTTGCGGCGGCACAAGATAGCGGCTCTGGTCGTCGCCGGCGTCGCTGGACTAGCCCTGCTGGGCAAGAGTTGCGGCACTCCGCAGAACTTCGGCAGCGGCACCCCCGGCTACCAAGGACCCTCGTATAACCAGCCCCACCAAGCGCCAGCGCCCCCGGCGGCGCTGACCATGGTTCCACCCAAACTCTCCACTAGCGCCGCCGTGCAGGTTGCCCACATCGGTAACCAGAACTGGGTCGACGTCACCGTCACCGTCTCGAACCTTGGCGACACCCCGGTGCAGGATCTCACCTTGCTGCTCAGCCAGAACGGGACTCCGGTAACCATCGCCGACACCGGCGACTGGCAGGGCGGTACCCCTGGCACAGTCAAGCTCCCGGGCTTGTTCGGCATTGCAGCCAAACGCCAGGTAACGCTGCGCCTCGACAAGTGGACCCCCAATGTGCCGGTCAAAGTGGAGCCGGGTGGCAATGGAGTGACCAGCGGCACCACGGCACCGCCCGTGAGTTGCCCAACGCAGAACCCCGGCGACAACATCGCCTGCACGGTGGGCGGCTGACCCAAGCGGTTGACCGGCTCGGAGGTTCTGGCCTCCTGACGCAATACTCTGGCGCTGGCTTGCGCAAGGTTTGCGCAAGCGGATTCCTCAGTGTCTAGTGGCGCTGGCGTAGCTGGGTGAGGCTGTGTTCGGCAACGATGTAGCGCACTGTGCCCGAATAGGAGCGCATCACCAGGCTCTCCGTCTCTACTCGCTCGTCGCCCATGAAACGTACGCCGCGCAGTAGGTCACCATCCGTGATGCCGGTGGCGGCAAAGAAGACGTTGCGACCGGAGCAGAGGTCGTCACGACCCAGCACCTGTGACACATCGGCCATGGACTTCCCCTCTCGCTCCAGGAGCGCCTCGTCGCCGGGACGCAGCCACAGACGTGCCTGCATACCGCCGCCAATGCACTTGACCGCGCAGGCCGCCAGCACCGCTTCCGGCGCACCGCCCACCCCCATGAGCGCATCGATACCGGTGCGGTGATCCATCGCCGCCATGAGACCGGCGGCCACGTCGCCGTCCATGATGAGCTTGACCCGGGCTCCAGAGGTTCGGATTTCGTCAAGGAGTTGCTCGTGCCGGGGCCGGTCGAGAACCACCACGGTGAGGTCCTTGACGTGGCGCTCCTCGGCTTTGGCGATACGCGCCAGGTTGCTGGCAACCGTGTCGGTGATGTCGATGACGCCGGCGGCATGGGGGCCGACGATGAGCTTCTCCATGTAGGGAACGTGGGTGAAGTACATCGAGCCGCGTTCGGCGAGAGCCACCGTGGCGATGCCACCGGGAAGTCCGCAGGCCACCAGCCGGGTCCCATCTATGGGATCGACGGCCACGTCCACATCGGGCGGGTTGCCGTTGCCGACGTTCTCGCCGATGTAGAGCATCGGAGCCTCGTCCTTCTCCCCCTCGCCAATCACGACCACCCCGTTCATGTCGACATAGGAGAGCGAGTTACGCATGTCGTCGACAGCGGCACCGTCGGCCGCCTCTTTCTGGTTGCGACCCATGAATGGTGCCGCCGCCATCGCGGCCCCTTCGGTGACGCGGACGAGTTCGAGCGCCAGGTTGCGGTCGATCGGCGTGCCCAGTTGCGAATGTTCCCGTATCTCGTTCATGGACCGCTGATCATACTCGCCACCAAACCAGGGTCAACTCGGCGAGAATTCACGGCAGCATGATCTTTCTCAGCGACTTCCTGCGCGCCGATGTCATCGACATCGACCAGCGCCGTGTGGGCTCGGTCCGCGACCTGCTGGTACGAATAGAGGAGCCCTATCCTGTGGTGATGGCGCTCGCCCTGCGCGCCAGCAGCAAGCTCCCCGACGTCATCGACTGGGGTGCGGTGCGAATGGGGGAGAGCAACGAACTGGCACTCGACGTCCATACCAGCAACCTCGAGGAGTATCCCGCGGCCAAGCAGATGGTCTGGCTGGCCCGTGACATCCTCGACAAGCAGATCGTCGACACCGACGGTCGCCGTGTCGTGCGCGTCAACGATCTGCAGCTTCAGGCGGCTGACCACAAGCTACTACTCGTCGGCGTCGACATCGGCGCCCGCGGCGTATTGCGCCGTCTCGGAGTCGAGAGGCTGGGGCGTCGCCTAACCCGCATCACCGGACGTGACTTCCCACAACGCCTGATTTCCTGGGACGCCGTCGACCCCGTCGAGAGCGACGAAACGTCGGTAAAGCTCCGTATCAGCCACCGCAAGCTCGCCAAGATGCACCCGGCCGACATCGCCGAAATCGTCGAGCAGCTCGGTGGCCGTGATCGTGACGCCATCTTCCAGAGCCTCGACGACGAGGTCGCCGCGGACACATTGGAAGAGACCAGCGACGAGGTCCAGGCCCAGATCCTGGCCCGGCTCGACGACGAACGAGCGGCCGACATCCTTGAGGCGATGGCGCCGGACGAGGCCGCCAACATCCTCGGCGACCTCTCCGAGGAACGGCGGGAAACCATCATGGCGGCCATGGAAGAGGAGGAGGCCGACGACGTCGAGGAGCTACTCGGCTACGAGGAGGACACCGCCGGTGGCTTGATGACCACCGAGTTCGTCGCCATACCCGCAACGCTCAACGCGGGGCAGACCATCGACCGCCTCCGCGAACTCGAACCCGATGCCGAGTCGATCTACTACGTCTACATCGTCGACAACGACGAACACCTGCTGGGGGTGCTCAGCCTCCGCGATCTCATCGTGGCCAAACCCTCGACACCCATCACCGGCATCATGAACGAGCGAGTGGTCACCGTCATGCTCGACGCCGAACCCGAAGACGTGGCCGCGGTGATGGCCAAGTACAACTTCCTGGCCGTGCCCGTAGTCGACGCCGATGACCGCATGCAGGGGATCGTCACGATCGACGACGCCATGGACACCGTCATGCCCGCCGCCGTGCGGCGCCGGGCACGGGCGTTGTGATGCAGCGAGAACGGGGGAGCGACCGTGAAAAGCCCCCGTCAGCCGGCCACTCCACGAGAGCGCCGGCCCACCACGGCGGCACTCCGCCAACACGCAGCCGCCGCCGTCAGCCGGGCCCGGCCGCGGCGTAAGCCCGGCCCCCGGCCCCGGCGTTTTAGCCGGATCTGGCGGTATCTGGCAGTCATCGGACCCGGCATCATCGTCGCCAACGCCGGTAACGACGCCGGCGGGATCTTCACCTACAGCAACATCGGCGCCAAGTACGGCAACCTGCTGCTCTGGGCCTTCATCCCCATCCTGCTGTGTCTCATCGTCACCCAGGAAATGGTGGCGCGTCTCGGGTGTGTCACCAACAAAGGGTTGATGGACCTCATCCGCGAACGCTTCGGCGTGCGCTGGACGCTCTTCGTGGCCGTCGTCGTCATCGTGGCCAATGGCGGAACCACCCTCGCCGAGTTCGCCGGTATCGCCGGGGGTCTCGGCCTGCTCGGCGTGCCGCGCTGGGTTGCCGTCATGGGGGCGGCGGCACTCATCGGCGTGGTCGTGCTGCGCAGTAATCGCAAACTCGTGGAACGGATCTTCCTGGCCCTGGGTCTGACGTTTCTCGGCTACATCATCACGGCCATCACAGTGCACCCCGACTGGAATGCCATCGCCCACTCGACTCTGGTGCCCGATCTCGCCCACCCGGGTGTGGCCACGGGGCCGTTCCTGGTTGACCTGATTGCGCTCGTGGGCACCTCGATCACGCCTTACATGCAACTCTTCCTGCAGTCTTCGACTGTCGACAAGGGTTCACGCGAGCAGGATCTCGGCCCCGTCCGCGCCGATGTGATCAGCGGCTCGATCTTCGCCATCCTCATTGCGGCCTTCATCGTCATCACCACGGCGGCCACTCTGTTTCCGCACGGGCTCGCCGGTGTCGGCGTCGACTCCGCGCAACAGGCCGCCCAAGCCCTGCGGCCACTGGCCGGAAGCCACGCCGAACAACTCTTCGCCATCGGGCTGGTGGGTGCGTCGTTGC
The DNA here is from genome assembly GCA_014874355.1 of bacterium. Lineage (GTDB taxonomy): Bacteria > Chloroflexota > Dormibacteria > Aeolococcales > Aeolococcaceae > JACWAJ01. Next base: position 22,545 of record JACWAJ010000066.1, read on the forward strand.
TGGCGGCGGCGATACTCCCTCTGTCGACCGCCTTTGTCGTCTGCGAAGCATTCGGCGCCGAGCGCAGCGTGCAGTCGAGCTTCGCGGATGCCCCGCTGTTCTTCACCCTGTTCACCGGCCTACTCGTGGTCGGCGCCGGGATCATGCTCATCCCCGGCGTCCCCATCACCGGCGTCGCCATCGGAACGCAGACGCTCGACGGCATCCTGCTGCCCGTCCTGTTGATCTTCATCATGATCCTGGCCAACGACTCCCATCTGCTCGGTAAACGGCGCAACGGGCCGATCTACAACGGCAGCGCCGGGACACTCGTCACCGTCCTCATCGGCATGACCGCGGTCCTGCTGGCGGCCACGATGGCCCCTGGCCTCTTCACCTAACGGGGGAAGGCGTCCTTCCCCCGGATGCAAAACGCCGGCAAAGCCAGACGTTTTGCTCTGTCCCCCCATCCGCGGCACGCCTCGCGTGCCGGCTCGCTGCTAAGAGTTCACGGATCGGACCATCTGTTGCAGAATGCTGAACTTACGTCCGCCCTACCGCACGAGGATCTGTACCAGATGACCAGTCGTCTCACCCGTTTCGGATTCGCCCTCGGGGCCGGGGCCCTGCTCCTATCCGGCTGCGCCGCAGCTGACAACGGCGTCAAGAATGCCTCCGCGTCAGACATCGTCACCAAGGTCAAGGCGGCCATGGTCGCCCAGAAGACTGTCGAGATCACCGGTGACGCTGATCTCTCCGGGAAGCCGGCTCATCTCGACCTCAAAATCGATCTTGCGAGAGCCACCATCGACGGCAATGTCACCCTCAAAGACGGGGGCAAGATGGCAGTCGTGCTTGTCAACAAGCACCTCTACATGACCATGGACAAAACCCTCGCAGAGCAGTTCGCCGGTGGGAGCAGTTCCGTGGCTCAGTTACTTTCCGGCAAGTGCATCGACGTTGGAGATGTCACCAACCAGTCCTCGGGCAGCCCGCTTTCCGGCATTGGCTGGTTTGGCAATCTAGGCACGGGCAACCTCACCGACAGCCTCTTCAAGGACAAGAGTTACACCAAGGGCTCGGTCAAGACCATCAACGGAACGGAAGTTCTAGCCTTGACCGACAGCAAAGGTGAGCTCGACATCGCCACCCATGGCGATGCACTTCCCATACAGGCCGTCACGAAGTCGACCGACAACACGTCACCCGGCAACACCACAATCAGCTTTAGCAACTGGGGCAAGTTAGTCAACGCTTCCGCCCCCAGCGACTGCGTCAGCCTTGAGCAACTCATGAGCCAGTTCAGTGGGTCCTCGGGCAGCACGCCCAGTGCCTCGCCCAAGGCGACCATTCCCTCCGAGCTGCCCACCCCGTAACCAGTCCACGCCCCCCTAGCCCGGTCGCGGTTTCGCGGCCGGGCTTTCTTTTTGTGTTTGACTAGCGTTGCCAGATAGGCGTCGCGCCACGTTGGTATCTTGGCGTGTCAGTTGCTTAGAAGTCCTTCCGTGCCAAAACACGCAATCGCAGCGGCAGCGCAGCGCAAGCCCACATCGAGCGCATCGCTGAAGAAGGTGTTGTCGTCGCGCTCGGCACGAGCGCAAGCGCCCAGGAAACCGCCCGCCAGCGCATCGCCGGCACCTGTCGGGTCTACCACCACATCGACCAGCGCCGCCGGTTTCTCGACGGTTCCGTCGTGTGTCACTACAGCCGCTCCGGCAGGACCGGCCTTCACGACCACGGCCCGGAGCCGGTTTCGGCCTAGCAACGAGGTGGCCCCTGAGCGCCAGTCGCCGGCATGTTCGGGCACCAGCACCGCCAGTTCGGTACGGTTGAGGAAGAGAACGTCCGAGGCCTCCACCACGGCCTCGACCGCACCACGATCCCTCTCGACCCAACTGGTCATGGAGTCCGATCCGACAAGGTGTGCTCGCGACTGGCGCGCCACACTCAACTGCAAGTGGGGACTCAAACTACCCAGAAACAGTACCGGAGCGGCGGCGGCCCGCTCGACCAGGACGGGCTGCCACTCGTCGTCGCAACCCGGGGTCGACTCCCCTTCGCGCGCCACCCAGCGATCGTAGTCGTGTACGGCGTGCCAGTGGAAGGTCGGCGTCTGGCTCACGACCAGGCTGCCGAGATCGATGTTCCGATCGTGCAATAGGTCCCGGAACTCGTCCGCCGCATCGCTGCCGACGATGCCACAGAGATTCACGACAGCGTGCCTCGCGGCGGCCAGCGAGAAGTAGACCGCTGAGCCGCCGTGGATGCGCGGGCGGCGCCCATGCGGAGTCGTGATGTCGTTTAGGTGCAGTGTTCCCGCGACCGACAGCTCCCATGGCATGGAGCGGGACTGTACCGGCTCTGGCACCGGTCGCGCCGCATCGACGTGGCTAACTGGCAGCGAAGAGCGGAATGATCGGAGCCGGCCCGTGAGGCGCCTGCTCGACCCTGGCTTCCTGCAAGAGCGGCCCCTGACACATGAACAAGACATCGGCAACATTGCTTGGCCCGCGATCGGTCCCAAGATCATCGCGTAGCTGCGAGTCCACCAACCCAATGAAGCGTGCCACCTCAATCCAGAGCCGCAGCGGCACAAAATCCAGTCCCCGTACCCGGCACTCCTCAACGAGCCTCAGCAGTTCGTCGGAACGCTGCAACCAGGAACGAGCACGCGGTCGGTGATGCCGCCGGAACATCGCAGCACGCTCTATATGCGCCAACTCCAAGGTGGTCCGCTCGAGCGGACCACAGGCTTCGCGGGCAGCGGCCGTGTCAATCATCCAGAGCATTGTAATTGCGCCCAGCTACTGTGAATCGTCCCTGTCGCGCTTGTTACCGGAGCCCACCTTCCGGATAGCTGAGAGATCGCCACTTGCCGTCGACACCCACCAGGTGGACCGTACGCGCAACCACGACATGCTGACGGCCGCTGTCCAGCGTGTACTCGACATCGAGTTCGGCAACGTGCTGGTACGTGGTGCCGGCGTCAGGATCGGTCCACTCGCCAAGGTAGCGCACCGCAACCGTCTCGACACCCTGAAGCCGGCGTGGGTTCCCCTCTCGTTGCGCCTGAGCGAAGGCGCTCGCCGAACCCCACTTGCGCTGGCATTCCGGGCTCAGGAGTTCGAAGGCACGCGTATACCGCTGTGCACGAATGAGTTCCACAAAGACCGCCTCGCTGAAAGCGGGGTTGGCACGAGGTCGCCCGGCCAGCGGCACCGCAACACCGCACGCATGGCGTTCGAGCAGCATCGCGACCCGACCGTGATGCCCCACCGCCGCAGGGGACTCGGTCTCAACGAGGGTTGCCGGCGCAGCGGCCCCCCGGGACCAGAAGGTGCGCGTGCGCGGATCGACGAGGTGGGTTCCCTCCCGTTCATCCGTTCCCCGGGTCTCGTCGCCAGACGGCGCTGCCACCAGGGCGCGCGACCACCGCCAGAAGCAACGCCACAACATCAAGGCCGGCGTCATCCCGAACCGCTTACGCAGATGCGAGAGCAAAGTCTTGCAGGTTCTGACCACTAGGCCAAGAGTTCCTCGATGACCGCGACGAGGTCGTCGCCGGCCACCGGCTTGGCGAGAGCCGCGGCCGCTCCGAGTTGAAGGCCACGCTCGCGAACACTAACGCTTTCCGACATGACCACCACGCCGTCACGCGGGTGCTGCTGGGAGAACCGGATGGCCTGCAGAAACTCGAGGCCGTCGCTGTCGAGGGAGTTGTCAAGAACCAGGATGTCGGGACGGTACACCTCCGCCTCATGCCGAAGTTCACGCATTGCACCCACCCAATGCACCGAGTACCCGGCCAGCTTGAGACAGGCCACAAGCGGCTTGGCGAGGGTGGGGTCATCCTCGGCAAGGAGGACGCGGGCAGGGGTGTCAACCATAGGCGTCCGCGATCCTACCAACACTGTAACCCGGTTCGGGGTTCCCGTGGAGTGTTCGCCTCGCGACAATAGCTGCGTGTCCTCCCCTCTGATCTACCTCGACCATGCCGCCACCACACCACTCGACCCTGCCGTGCTGGAGGCCATGCTGCCCTTTCTACGCGAAGAGCATGGAAATCCCTCGTCGCCGCACGCCGCCGGCCGCACCGCACGCAACGCTGTCGACATCTCACGCGAACGCATAGCCGCGGCCCTGGGTGCCGAGCCTCGCGAGATCGTATTCACCTCAGGGGGCTCCGAAGCCGACAACCTCGCCATTCGCGGAGTTCTCGATCGCCGCGACAATGCCGGCTGCCACATCGTGACGACTGCCATCGAGCACGAAGCCGTACTGACAACCTGCGAGACGTTGATGGCATTGCGACGGGCGGAGACTGACGTCACCGGCTGCAATGGCGCCGGACGGGTCGACCCCGAGGAGCTGGCCGCGTCCGTCCGCAACGACACTGTTCTAGTCTCGGTGATGCTCGCCAACAACGAGGTCGGCACCGTCCAAGACGTCGCCGAAGTCGTGCGACTGGTCCGGCGCCGCAACCCTCGAACTCTCATCCACAGCGATGCGGTCCAGGCCCTTGGCCGGCTGCCTCTGAATGTGCGCGAGCTGGACGTCGACTTGCTGTCCATGTCGGCGCACAAGGTCTACGGCCCCAAGGGCGTTGGAGCACTCTACGTCCGCCACGGCACGCTCCTCGGCGCTCAAGTGAGCGGAGGTGGCCAGGAACGCGGACGGCGGAGCGGAACTGAGAACGTCGCCGGCATCGTCGGTTTCGGCATTGCCACAGAACTGGCGACGGCACGGCGAGATGTGGAGATGCCACGACAGCGTGAACTGGCACGGCGCCTTGCCGACATGGTGGTTGCGGCAATTCCCGACATCGTCCTTACAGGCAGTGCTCTGCATCGCCTGGCCAACATCGCCAGCTTCGCCGTCCCCGGAGTCCCCAGCGAGGTGCTCGTCACCGCCCTCGACGGTGCCGGTATCTGTGCTTCAGGCGGTTCGGCCTGTTCCAGTGGCGCCGCACGGCCATCTCACGTCCTTGCCGCCATGGGCATCGCACCCCATGTCACGCGCGGAGCCCTCAGGCTGTCGCTGGGGTCGGCCACTACCCCCGATAACATCGACACTGCGGCAAAGGCCGTGGTCGAAGCGGTGCTGAGAGCCCGAGCCTCAGCCCGCATCTAACCGCTCCCCGTCCGCATCCGACTACAATCATAAGTGTGACAGTCGGAATTATCACCCCCACATTCTTTTCGATGCGGGTCAGCGCCCGAGCGCATTACTCGCTGCGGATGATGACCCACTTCGCCAAGACCTACGGGCAAGGTCCCGTCAGCCTCGCAGAGGTGGCTCGGGTCGAGCATCTCCCACTCGCATACCTGGAGCAACTCGCCGGGCAGTTGCGCCGTGCCGGCCTGCTCGAATCCACCCGCGGCGTCCACGGCGGCTACTCGCTCAGCCGGGCGCCCGAAGCCGTCACTGTTTTCAACATCCTTGCGATCATCGAGGGCGAGGTCTCTCCGGTGGCGTGTCTGGCCCAGGACTACACCGGGAACTGTGTCCGAGACGTCGACTGCGCTTCGCGCGGCCTGTGGCAGCGCATCAAGGCCGGCATCGAGACAGTGCTGCGCACGACGAGCCTTGCCGAATTGGTTGGTGACCACTCGCTGCTCCACGATCTCACCCCACTGCCCGAGATGACCCCACTACCGATGGCCGTCGTCACCCCACCGGCTGTTCAGGAGACCGCCAATGCCTGACCCTGCCATGCTCCTCGACGTTGCCGGCCTGCACGCCACAATCGACTCGAAGGAGATCCTCAAAGGCGTCGACATGAGGATCCCGCACGGCGAGATCCACGCCCTCATGGGCCCCAACGGTTCGGGCAAAAGCACTCTCGCCTACGCCCTCACGGGCCACCCCAAGTACCAGATCACCGCCGGCAGCGCAACCCTGAAAGGCACCGATCTGCTGCCATTGACCGCCGACCTACGCGCTCAACTCGGCGTGTTCCTGAGTTTCCAACACCCCACAGCCATCCCCGGCGTCACGATGGTCAACTTCCTGCGCGCAGCCATGCGCTCGCAGGGCAAGGAACTGTCCGCCCGCGAATTTCTCACCCGCCTCACCTACGAGATGGCCGAGTTGAAGATGGACGAGTCCTTCCGGTCTCGTTATATCAACGACGGCTTCTCCGGTGGCGAGAAGAAACGCGCCGAGATCCTCCAGATGGCGCTGCTGCAACCCCAACTCGCCATCTTGGACGAACCCGACTCCGGGCTGGACGTCGATGCGCTGCGGATCGTCGCGGACGGTGTCCGGCGCGCAGTTGAGGGGTCCGCGGGGAAGATGGGTGTGCTTCTCATAACCCACTACAACCGCATTCTCGAGTACCTACGCCCCGACACCGTCCACATCTTCAGCGCCGGTCGCGTCGTGGCATCCGGAGGCCCTTCTCTGGCCAAGGAAATCGAGGCCATGGGCTACGAGGGTCTGCTCGGGGAGGTGGCGCCCGTATCTGCGAGCGCCTAGACCATGGTCACAAAAACCGACCCCCTGAGCCGGGACTACAAATACGGCTTCCACGATCAGGACGTCTCTGTCTTCCGCACAGAGAAAGGCCTATCGCGAAAGGTGGTCACCGCCATCTCACAGCACAAGGGCGAGCCCGAATGGATGCTGGAATTCCGTCTGAAAGCCCTTGGGCACTTCCCAAAACGCCCCATGCCGGCCTGGGGTGCCGACCTCTCTGACATCAACTTCGACGACATCTACTACTACGTGAAGCCGGTGGACGAGCAACTGAACTCCTGGGACGACGTTCCGCTGTCCATCAAGAACACCTTCGACCGCCTCGGCATCCCCGAGGCCGAGCGCAAGTTCCTGGCCGGCGTCTCAGCACAGTACGACTCCGAGGTCGTCTACCACAGCATCCATGCCGATCTAGAGAAGCGCGGCGTCATTTTCAGCGACTGCGACACCGGTCTACGTCTGCACTCGGACATCTTCCGCAAGTACTTCGGCACCATCATCCCGCCCAACGACAATAAGTTCGCATCGCTCAACAGCGCCGTGTGGTCGGGGGGATCGTTCGTCTACGTCCCCAAGGGCGTGCATGTGGAGATTCCACTGCAGGCCTACTTCCGCATCAACAGCGACAACATGGGGCAATTCGAACGGACGCTGATCATTGCCGAAGAAGGCTCGTACGTCCATTACATCGAGGGCTGCACCGCGCCGACCTACTCCAGCAACGCACTGCATGCGGCAGTCGTAGAAATCATCGCCCACAAGGGCGCGCACGTCCGCTACACCACCATCCAAAACTGGTCCGACAACGTCTACAACCTGGTGACCAAGCGAGCGGTCGCATACGAAGATGCCACGGTCGAGTGGATCGACGGGAATTTGGGATCCAAGGTCACCATGAAATATCCGGCGATCTACCTGATGGGCGAGCGGGCTCACGGAGAGGTTCTGTCGGCGGCATTTGCCAACAGCGGCCAGCACCAGGACGCCGGCTCCAAGTGCATCCACGTGGCGCCTCACACCACCAGCAACGTCGTGTCGCGCTCGATCAGCAAGGGGAGTGGCCGCACCTCCTACCGGGGCCACATCAAGGTGCTGCCGGCGGCCTACGACGTCAAGGTCAATGTGCGATGCGACGCGCTACTCCTCGACGAGGAATCTCAGAGCGACACCTATCCCTACATGGACATTGACAACCCCGACGTCACGATCGGCCACGAGGCTTCCGTGAGCAAGGTGGGTGAGGACCAACTGTTCTACCTGCGCAGCCGCGGAATCTCCGAACAGGACGCCACCGCACTGATTGTCAACGGGTTCTTCGAACCCTTCGCCAAAGAACTGCCGATGGAATACGCCGTCGAACTCAACCGCCTGCTGGCCCTCTCCATGGAAGGAGCCGTCGGATGACGCAAGAGGCGGTCGTCTCGGGCATCGACTCCGGCGTCGTGGCCACCCGGGCCGGGGCGTCTCCAACATGGCTCGCAAGCCGGCGTCGTGCCGCCTGGGAGGCGTTCTCGACATTGCCCTGGCCGTCTTCTCTGCGTGACGAGGATTGGCGGCGAACCGACATCGCCAAGCTCGACCCACTGCGTTTCGACCCCGATGCCGGAGTGTCGACCGAACTCGACTCCGTAATCGCCGCGACACATGATGACATCGCCGCTGTCGCCCCCGATGCAGCGGTCATCGTCTGCGACCACACCGGACGGGTTCAACTCCACAATTGCGACGCCCTCACAGCGCAGGGCGTCATCGTCTGCTCTCTCAGCGAGGCAGCCACGCGCCACCGAGAACTGGTAGAGCAGGCCTTCGACACGCTTCCCGCCGGCCAGCAGCCGCTCACGGCACTCTGGAACAGCCTGTGGCGCGACGGCTGCTTTGTTTACGTTCCCCCATCGGTAGCCGCGAACCAGCCCGTCTGGGTGATCCATGCCGCCGCAGACGATCGCACCGCCACGTTTCCGGCCACATGCTGCGTGCTGGATGCCAACGCCTCGCTGACATTGGTTGAGCTGCACGTGTCTCCCGCCACCGCGCAAGCGGAACTCCTCAGCGATACCGTGAGCCATGTCGTGCTCAACCGCAACGCGAGGCTGGACTACTGCGTGCTGCAGGATCTCGGCCAGGGCGTTTGGCACATGGCAACGCATCGCGTCAGCCTCGAGGCCGATGCACACCTGCACTTCTTTGGCGCCACGCTCGGATCGAAATTGCAAAAGGCGTACTGGGAAGCACTGCTCAACGGCAATGGCGCAGAGGCTCACCTTGCGGGGATAGCGCTTGCCGGCGACCGTCAACATCTCGACCACCAGTCGCTCCAGGCCCATAAGGGCACCGATACGACCTCACGGCTGCTGCTCAAGACTGCCGTGCGGGATCACGCGCGTTCGGTCTACGACGGTCTCATCGATGTCGGTCGGACCGCGCAGCGCACCGATGCCTATGTCCAGAACCGCAACCTGATTCTGAGCCCAGACGCCAAGGCCGACTCCATCCCCAGACTGGAAATTCGTGCCCACGATGTCCGCTGCGGGCACGGCGCTGCTGCCGGACCAGTCGACGACGAGCAACGCTTCTACCTCATGGCCCGCGGCATCCCGGCCGAGATAGCCGATCGCATCATCGTGCGCGGCTTCTTCGAAGACGCCTTGGGACAAGCGCCCTGCCCCGAATTCGCCGCGCTGCTCGGGCCTTTGCTCGATCGCCGGCTGGACCGGATTTTGCACATTGGCAGGCAAGAGTCGTGAGCGAATGGCACACCGTCGCCGCCGCCACCGACATCCTGCCCGGCCAGGCGGCTCGGGTGGATATAGGTGACGTTGCCATTGCCGTGTTCAATGTCGAAGGCGACTTCTACTGCCTTGACGACACCTGTAGCCATGCCCAGGCGTCGCTTGTCGAGGGCGACATAGATGTTCACCGCCGGGCAATCGAATGTCCTTTGCACGGCTCGGCGTTTGACCTGCGCACCGGAGCCGTCATGTCGTTGCCGGCGGTAGGGCCCGTACGGGCTCACAGCATCAAGGTCGTTGACGGTGAATTGCGCGTGAAGCTCACCCATGATTGAGCCTGCCCTAGCACCGTTGGACGTCGCCCGCATCCGCGCCGACTTTCCCATCCTCGAACGCAAGATCAATGGTGCACCGCTCGTCTATCTCGACTCGGCGGCCACGACACAAAAGCCCAACGTCGTTATTGACGCTATTGGCAATTACTACCGGACCAGCAACGCCAATGTGCATCGCGGCGTCCACAGCCTGGGCAACGAGGCCACCGACGCCTTTGAACTGGGCCGGCGCCGCGTGGCACAGTTCATCGACGCCGACCCGGCGGGCCTCGTCTTTACCCGCAACACCACCGAGGCGCTTAATCTCGTGGCCGCGTCCTATGCCCGTGAGATGCTCCAGCCGGGAGACCGGATCGTGGTCACAGAGATGGAGCACCACAGCAATCTGGTGCCGTGGCAACTGGCATCTGAGCGCGCCGGACTCGAACTGGCGGCAATCCGGCTCCAAGACGACGGCACTCTCGACATGGATGACGCCGAGCGCTTGCTCAAGCCTCCCACGCGACTGCTCAGCGTCACCCACCAGAGCAATGTGCTCGGCACCGTCAATGACCTTGCCACGCTCACCAGGCTTGCCCACGCTGCCGGAGCGCTGGTCTGCGTCGACGCAGCGCAGAGCGTGCCCCACCGGCCAGTGTCAGTACGCCAACTCGACTGCGACTTCCTGGCCTTTTCGGGTCACAAGATGTGCGGCCCCATGGGCATCGGCGTGCTCTGGGCCCGCCCTGAACCGCTGAACGCAATGCCGCCGTTTCAAGGTGGTGGCTCCATGATTCTCAGGGTCACGCTGCAGCACTCGTCGTGGAATGACGTGCCCCACAAGTTCGAGGCGGGAACCCCTGACGTCGCTTCGGTGGTGGGCCTGGCAGCGGCATGCGACTACATAGACAACATCGGCCTGACTGCGATATGCGAGCACGAAACGCGGCTGACGAAGCGGCTCCTCGATGTCCTCACGACCATTGGCGACATTGACATCCACGGACCGCTGGACCTGACCCAACGGGGTGGCTGCGTCAGCTTCAACGTCGGCAATGTCCACGCCCACGACGTCGGCACGATCCTGGATCGCACCGGCATCGCGGTGCGTGCCGGCCACCATTGCTGCCAACCCTTGATGCAGCGATTGGGAGTCCCCGCCACCACCCGAGCTTCCACCTACCTCTACACCACGCCAAACGAGATCGACGCCCTCGGCGAAGGGCTGGCCGAGGTCAAACGGGTCTTTCGGGTCTAGGAATGTGGCTACAATCCCAAGTGTGATGGTCGGATTTAGCAATACCACGCCAGTCGAGGACGACCTCTATCGCGAGATCGTCCTTGAGCACTACAGCCACCCGAGACACCGAGGAGAGCTTGAAACGGCCTCCAGCCGGGTGGACGCCACCAATCCCCTCTGCGGCGATGAGTTGAGCCTGGCATGGCGCGTGGAGGGCGGCCGCATCTCCGGCATCGCGTTTTCAGGCCGCGGTTGCTCGATCTCCATGGCCTCTGCCAGCATGCTCTGTGAGGCCCTTGACGGACAAGATATGGCCACCGCAGCGGACATTGCGGCACGCTTCCGCTCCATGCTCCTCGACAAAGGCCCTTCCGACGGCCTCGGCGATCTTGAGGCCCTGCGTGGTGTCGCGGCTTACCCTGTGCGCATCAAGTGCGCGGTCCTGGCCTGGAACGCCCTGCTCCAAGAGCTGGCCGGCACCGCCGAAACAGAGCCGTGAACGACACGCCCAACCCTCAGAACCCTGACGACCCAACTCCCGCCGCAAGCGGCCTCATAGGTGGAGCCGGCGAGCCACGCGCTGACGAAGCCTCGATCCTGGCGGCATTGAGCGAGGTTTACGACCCCGAACTCGGCATTGACATCGTTGCCTTGGGACTGGTCTACGCCGTCCAGCTCGACAACGATGGTCTGCTCATTATTCAGATGACTCTGACGACGCCGTACTGCCCGCTGGGTTCGACGATCCAAGCCCAAGCGCTTGCCGTGTGCATGCCGCTTCCAGGAGTTGAGAGCGTTCGCGTCGAACTCGTCTGGTCCCCACCGTGGGATCCCCGAACCATGGCTTCGGACGACGCACGCCTGCTGCTCGGTATCTACTAATGCACGGTTCCAGTTCAGGCGACGTGACCCGGTGACCCATCGCTCGCCACCAGTGCCATCCCAGCCTGCATCCAGGCCGTGAGCCCCCCGGTCAGCGTTGCCGCCGAGTACCCCTTGCCGGCGAGGTTGTCCGCCGCCTGACCGCTGCGGACCCCAGTCCGACAGACGACGAGCCATTTCGAAGTCGAGGGAATCTCAGCCAGGCGCGCGTCGACCTCCGCGAGCGGAATACTGATCGCGCCATCGATATGGCCGGCATCGAACTCGTTGGTTTCGCGAACGTCGAGTACGCGGTACCCCTCCGCAACCAGTCTCTGAGCTGCGGCAGGCGCTACCTTAGCCGCAACCGTCGTGACCACCGGCAACCACCACATCGAACCGAGGAACGGAAACCTCCGGTGCGGCCGCCTGGAGACGGTTCGCCGGTCACGCGGATCGGAGTTGATCCGTGCCTTCTTGCGATGCGACATACCATTGCTCCCTCAACCGTAGCTGGCCGTCTCCGACTGCGCCTCGCGCGTTGCCACCGCAGGCGCAGGAACGATCTGATCGGTTTCGATGTAGCCCTCGGTTCCATCTCCGAGCCGCACCTTGGTGAAACTCGCATTGCCGCCGGCGATGGCGTCCATTGGAGTGGCCGTGTAAACGTCACGCCCGCGTGGCGCATCGAAGCCCGGCTCCGCGAAGAGCGCATAAGCGGTGCTCGCCCATGAGGCCACCAGCGTGACCGGCCCTTCAGGCATCCGCCGTTCGCGGTAGACCGTGGCGCGATCGGTCACACCCTTGGTGAGCAAGGTCACCAACTGCTGCCCGCGAGTAACGGCTGCACGGTTCCTACGCGGCGACAGGGCGGCACCTCCACGGCTGGCCTCGACAACAACCTCAGTCCCCTCGTCACTCGACTTGGCCGTGACGCGCACCCACCGAGCATCCCGCTTGACGGGCTTCCACTGGCCGAGGAAACCGATACGCTCGATCTCCACGATTCGAGCTTCGTCGTCGCCAGTAACCTCGAATCGGTATGGCGACGTGCCCAACATCTGTTCCATCACCGCGAACACCTCGCGTTGTGGTGCTGTGGCGATAAAGCTCCACATCTGAGCGGTCTTGGCTAGGCTGACCATGACCGGCATTGTAGAAGTCCATGATCCCCTGTCGTCCGGCAGCGCCACCTGAAGTGACGCTACGTTTCACGTGAAACCCACACTACAGATCAGCCCCGGCCCACCCTAATTTATCCCCAGTATCCACGGCCCCTACTGTATAACCGCCCATTCTGCCCGCCATGGCACGCGGTATCCACGGCACCCAACCGGCATTCCGCCGCATAATCGCACGCGCTCGTGTCCACACCCGTAATCGCCGTGGCCAACCAGAAGGGTGGTGTTGGCAAGACGACCACCACCATCAACCTCGGCGCCTGCCTTGCCGAAATGGGTCGTCGCGTCCTCATCATCGATTGCGACCCCCAAGCCAACGCCACCTCGGGCCTGGGCTTGAAGGGGAGTGCCCCCAGTCCAAACATCTACGACGTTGTGGTGCTCGGGCACCCGATCGACGAGGCGATTGTCCCCTCCGCCGTTCCACAACTGGATGTCGTCCCTTCGGACATCTCCGTGGCCGGTTCCGAGATCGAACTCGTCGACCTCCCCCTACGCGAAAAACGCCTCAGCTACGCGCTCGACGGCCTCGACCGTGACTACGATTACATCCTCCTGGACTGTCCACCAAGTTTGGGATTACTCACGGTCAATGCCATAGTTGCCGCCACATCGTTGCTAATCCCAATCCAGTGTGAGTTCTACGCACTGGAGGGACTCGGGCTGCTCACCCACACCATCTCACTGTTGCAACGTCGCCTCAACCCGAACCTCAAGATAGCCGGCATAGTCATGACCCTCTTCGACGCCCGTCTCGTGCTCGCACAACAAGTGGTCGAAGAGGTCCGTTCGCGTTTTGCGGCGGAACTTCTCCTCCCGCTCATTCCGCGCAACGTCCGCCTCAGCGAAGCGCCAAGCTATGGCATGCCGATCATCCTTTACCACCCCTCCTGCCGGGGCGCCACCGCCTACCGTGAACTTGCCGTCAACTTTGATCGCCGTCTCCGTAACGCCGGTGACGGCCCCACCGCAACCGTCGGGGGTTCCGTATGACCGACTCCACGCCCAAGAACCGTCGACGCCTCGGCCGCGGCCTGGATGCACTGCTCGGAGGCCCACTTCCCAGTGCCGGGCCGGATGAGATCGCAGCCACAGAAAACTCTCCGGATGCTGTCCAAGACAGCACCGCACCGATTCTCATCGAAATCGATCCGGCTCGTATCCACCCGAATCCCGAACAACCCCGCCGCCACTTCAACGACTCGTCCCTCGCCACCCTGACCGAGTCCATCCGGCTCCACGGGGTACTCCATCCCATCGTCGTGGAGCGACTTCCAGGAGGCGACTACCAACTCGTCGCCGGCGAGCGTCGGTGGCGTGCGGCCGAGCGTTCCGGGGTCAGCACGCTACCCGCGATCGTGCGCCCCGCCACAGAATCGGCCCGCCAAGCCCTCGAACTGGCACTCACAGAGAACCTGGTCCGCACCGACCTCTCGGCTATGGAAGAGGCGGTTGCCTATGCACGCCTGGCTGACACCTTCGGGCTGAGCCATGAGGCCATCGCGCTGCGTGTCGGCCGCAGCCGCCCCTATGTGAGCAACATCATTCGCCTGCTCAATCTGCCGGCGACAGTCCAGGGTGCTGTTGCGGACGGGAAACTCTCCACCGGCCACGCACGGGCGCTGCTGGGCATCTCAGATGCCGCCTCCCAGGAGGCCCTCGCCGCCCGGATCGTGAGCCATGGTATGAGCGTCCGCGACGTCGAACGCACCATCGCGGCCAGCCTGCTCACCAAGTCTCGTGATCCTTCGGCACACCCAGCTCCGGCTAAGCTGTCCCCCAATGATGTGGCCGTCCGGCGCGGCTTGGAAGAGGCGCTCGGCACTCCGGTCCGCATCGACCGCAAGGGCCATGGAGGCAGACTCGTCATCGATTTCTTTAGTGACGACGATCTCAGCAATATATACATGCGCGTCAGCGGTCGGCCCCTCTAATTCGCGCTTTAGCGCAGGGCACCACCGCTCACGAGAGCCTGGCCCACACCCCTGGTGTCACGCGATTCCCGTACGGTTTAGTGCTATTTCCGTACAACACGTGGTAAGATGACCTTATGGTCACCGTCCATTCGGATGCCGTGCGTATCCCGAAATCAGCCCGTGAGGCGGTCGCTCGCCATGAAGACGTCATGGTTCTCAACCATGATCGTCCGGCCTTCGTGATCGTCAATCCCACAGATCGTTCACGAACGGACAATCCGGCCTTCCGCGGACGCTCTCTCAATGAGGCAACGGCCACGTTGCTGGCGGCACCCCTTCCTGACCCCGACTTTGCCGTGGATATGGCTGAGGTAATTGCCTCAGGTGGAGTTGCGCCCGAGGACCCGTGGGAACGATCCTAGACACCACCGTCTTTATTCAAATGGAGCGACGCCTCAGCCAGCTCCCCCCGTCCACCGCGATGCGCGATCTCATCGAACTTCTCGGGAAGGCCGTCGGGCATGGTGAGCCATTGGGCATGGCGTCCATCACTGCATCGGAACTGCTGCACGGCGTTCATCGCGCGATCGCGGTCCACCGTGTACGCCGAGAGGCGTTTGTCGAAGCGCTGCTCTCCAGCTTTCCGCCCCTCTCATTCGACCTTCCGTGCGCCAGGGCGCATGCCCGCATCTGGGCGGACCTCGCGGCGGCAGGGCACGACATCGGAGCCCACGATCGCATCGTGGCTGCAACCGCAATGGTGGCAGGGTGGCGGGTTGCCACTGCGAACGTCCGTCACTTCGACCGTATCGCCGGCCTGGCCGTGCTCCAGTTAAGCCTTTGAGCGGTTAGCCCACCGGGCGTTCCGCCTTGCCGGAGAACCGTCCCTCGGCGGCGTTCCAGTCCAGGTTGACCATAAACGACTCGATGTACTTCGAACGCTCGGCTGGCTTGTAGTCGAGAAGGAACGCATGTTCCCAAACATCCATAACGATTACCGGCTTGAAGCCGGCGACGTTGCCGTCCTGGTGTAGCGAAATCCAGTGGTTGCTGAGCCTCCCGGTGGCCAGATCGAGATATGTCACCGCCCAGCCCACACCGCGCAGACCACCGACGGCCGTGAAATCCTGCCTCCAGGTTTCCAGGTCGCCAAACGAGTCGCCTAGCGCCCGGCCCAGATCCGATGCGCCCGGCCCCTCGCGACCGCCATCTTTAGTCATGTTGCCGAAATACAACTCATGCAAGACCATGCCGTTGTACTCGAAACCAAGTCGCCGCGTGATCTCCGCGTATGCCGGGTTCGCCGCCGAAGCCGCACCTCGGTGGGCCATATCAATCAGCTGCTCTGTCAGCAGATTCGTGTTTTTGACATAGCCGGCATAAAGTCCGAGGTGAACCTCCAGCGTCTGATCGGAAATTCCTTCGAGGCCGTATATATCAAAGGTCTTGGCCTTGTACGGTGATTGCGTCAGAAGTGCCATCTCTGCTCTCCGGGTGTTGCCGTGACCAAACGGGAACGTGTCTTTGGGTCTACGGGACGTAGATACGGGTTCTTATACTGATCAACGTGTCTGGAATGCTGGCGCCGCTGCCTCTCGAAACCCACCCCCCCGACGTCGGCCCGGCGCGCAAGCGCAACGTGTGGCAGCGGGACATCATTGAAGTTCTCATGATCGCACTTGTCCTCTACCTCATCATCTGGAGCGTCCTGCAAACTGTCCGCGTTGATGGAAGTAGCATGGAAAAAACGCTGCAAAATTCCGACCTCCTACTGGCCAGCAAGATCTCCTACAAGATAGGAGACCCCGAGCGCGGGGACATAGTGATATTCGTCCCACCCGTCGGCCCCGATCGAGACTTCATCAAGCGGGTCATCGCCGTCCCTGGGGATGTCATCGAGATCGGCGGCGTATGTGGTGCCCGCCCTTCGAAGCTACTCATCAAACCGGGGGGCAATGGCGATTATCAGACCGTCCAGGAGCCCTATCTCAATGAGCCATGGTTGCAGTTGCCGCCCCCCGCGGGTAGCTGGTGTGCTGCCAATGGATACTCCAAGGTTGTGGGGCCGACGCCCGTGACGGTTCCCGCCGGGGAGTATTTCGTCATGGGCGACAACCGCAACCACTCTGAGGATTCACGCATCTTCGGATTCATCACGCGAGGCGCCTTGGTTTCCAAAGCCATCCTTAGAATCTGGCCGCCGTTCAAGTTCGGGCTCGGTCCGGGCGCCACGTTGATCCCCTCGATTGCAGCCGCAGGCCCGCTGTGGGCGCTAATGCGTAAACCCAAGCGACAGGCAAAGCGGCGGGCTAGGCGAGCCAGGCAGCGCTAGTCGAATCCCAAAAAACCAGTTCTCCCGGCTCGAAGAAAAGGGCAACCTCCTCTTCCGCACGCCTCGGAGAGTCAGATCCGTGGATGACGTTCATTCCCAGGCTAAGCGCCAGATCGCCACGGATGGTGCCAGGTGCCGCATCGACAGGGTTGGTCACGCCCATCGTGGTGCGAACCATGCCGACCACACCAGGACCCTCCCAGACCATGGCGACTACAGGCGAGGAGGTGATAAAACTCACCAGTCCGTCAAAAAACGTCTTACCCTCGTGTTCGGCGTAATGCCGCTGTGCCAAATCCTTGGATATGCGCATCAGCTTCAGGCCGGCAAGGTGGAGGCCTCGTCTCTCGAGACGGCCGATTACCTCTCCAACCAGTCCACGTTGAACGCCGTCGGGCTTTACCAGTACTAAAGTGCGCTCCGTTTGCATGCGATCAACTTCCTCTTTGCTCATGTTCCGAGTAGTGCCTTTTCCAATCGCTCAGGCCTGCGGAAGGGTCCTACAACAGCGCCACGCAGGCCACCATTGCTCGGATCCAGCATGGTAGCGGCCAAACGCGAAACATCGGCCGTGCTGACGGACTCGATACCGGCCAGCACCTTGGCGGGTTCCAAGATCGTGCCGATTAGAACCTCTTGCTGTCCGTAGAAGGCGCCAAGCGCGCCGGTGTTCTCGAGCTGCACACGCAAGCGCCCGGACGTGAATTCCTTGGCCTTGGCAAGTTCAGCGCCACCAACGCCGTCGGCGGCCAGCTTCTCCAATTCCACCACCGCGGCTCGGATGGCGGCCGGAGCGCGAGCGGGGTCACACCCCAGTCCGATACAAAGCGCACCGGAGTCGCGCAGCTTGACCGTGTAGGAAGAAACGTCGTAAGCCAGAGCCCGGCGCTCCCTCAACTCGAGAAAGAGGCGGCTGGACATCCCCTCACCAAGGATGCAGTTGAGAACGTCTACGGCATAGCGGTCGGGACTGAGATAAGCGGGCGCCCGCACACCCAGGAGAATTGCCGCCTGTTCTGTGCTCCGGCCAACGACACGAAGCGAAGGCCCATCGGGGAGTGTGGCCGCGATCGGTGGCGACTCCGGTGATCCCTCACCCCCCCAGCCGCCCAGCCGCCTTGCAAGCCGGCTGGTCACAGCATCCGGATCGATAGCACCGGCCACGCTGACGACGAGCGAACGTGGCACGTAGTGGGCGATCAGGTGGCCACGACATACATTCGAGTCAAAGCTCAGCACCGTCGCCTCGGTGCCCGCCACGTCGCGACCAAGCGGGTGATCGGGCCACATCACCTCATCGAACAGGGTTTGAACATGATCTTGTGGCGAGTCCTGGTACATGCGAATCTCCTCGACAATGACGAGCCGCTCCTTGGCGACCTCGTCGGCATCGAGCACAGGCTTCACCAGAATGTCTGCGAGCACGTCGATTGCTATGTCCAGCTTCGGCGCCGGCACTTTGGCCCAGAACACCGTTTCCTCGCGGTCAGTCGAGGCATTTAGGACTCCGCCCACGGATTCAACCGCCTCGCTCACCGCGCGGGCGGTGGCATAGCGTTCACCGCCCTTGAACACCATGTGCTCGATGAAATGGGCCAGCCCGCTGTTGGCCTCCGTCTCCCAACGAGACCCAAAGCCAAACATAAACGACACCGAAGCCGAAGCCCGTTCGAGCATTGGTGCGGTGACTACGCGCACCCCGTTATCGAGCTGCTGAAGCCTGTGTCCCACCGCCTCTCCTGGAGTTAATTGACGCTCCCCTTCTCGCAAGGGCACGTCAGTGCACCGTCTCAGACTTGGCACGCCGCTGCATCAACCCATCCTCGCCGATCCGTGCGTCAGCTTCTGCGGTCCTCGGACAAGTACGTTGAGTACGTATCCTCCGGTCCTTGGCGCTTCCTTCGGCTCGGCGGTCTGTGCGGCGCATCAACGCGCCAAGTCTGAGACGGTGCACTAGCGGTTGTTCCAAGAGCGGCGTCCAGCAGGTTCTGCACCCGCCTCTGACGAGCCGGTGGGGTGAATGATGATGCGCCTGGCCGGCTCCTGCCCCGAGCTCTCAGTCCTCACTCCAGCGTCACCTTCAAGGGTGATGTGGACGATCCGCCGCTCGTAGGCGTGCATCGGATCAAGGGTATAGCGTTCGCCACTGCGCTTCACCCTATCCGCAAGTCGCAATGCGAGTTCGCGCACGTGCTCCTCCCGCCGCGCCCGGTAGCGTTCGACATCGATGATCACCCGGCGCTTCTCGACTTCGTCAGCGCTGGTGTCGGTTGCGTCCAGCATCAGGTTGACGACCGTCTGCATCGCTCGCAGGGTCTCGCCTCGCCACCCAATCAGCAAACCGAGATCGTCGCCGGCGACGTCGATGATCAGTGGAGGAAGCGCAGAGACAATACGCGTCGACGCCGCGGCCAAACGGACGCTCACTCGGGCGGGAATGTTCATCCATACCAGCAACTCGTTCACAAGACTCAAGGCACGAGCCGTGCGCCCATCGAGTGCGCTGACTCGAACGCATGCATCCTTGGCGCTCAGCCGTTCACCGGGCACAGCCATTGTGGCCTCGTTGAGAACCTCTATAGCGGCGCGGTCCCGTTCAATACCCAACTCTGCCAATGCTCGGGAAATCGCAGTTTCCACATCGGCACCGTAGGCCTCGACACACTCACCACCAACCCCACTAGTCGCCGTCAGCCCCGGGTTATCCATATCGTTCACGTCGTCTCCCGCTTTTTCACCTAGTCGTTCCGATTGCGAGGTGTTTCCATATTGGCCATCAGGCCGGACTCCGAGGCCCGTGCTGCCGCCTGGGAAAGGCGGCGGCGGCGGTGATCCTCGTGGGTTAGGTCGGTGACCCGGTGCGCTCCCGGAACCCAAGATGGCATATGGATTGCACCCCAACCGACCAGATAGTGCTGCTGCACGATCATGTACAGGCTCTGGGTCACCCAGTAGATGGCAATGCCCTGCGCAAACTGGAGTGACATCCACACGATCATGACCGGCATGAACAACGTCATTTGGTTGCTCATGTTCTGCATCGATTGCTGCTGCGCGGAAGCGTTGGCCGGCGGCGGGATGAGCATCATCCGCGACTGGACCAGGGTCGCCACGCCCGCGACCACCGGGAGCAACAGCAGCGTTGGGTGCTGGAATAAGCCGTCGATCCAGCCACGGAAGTACTCGGTTCCACCGCTGGTCTTGGAAATCAAGCAGCAGGCTTCGTGGGCGGTCTGGGTGACGTTCGGGATCCAGAGAAAGCCCAAGCCTCCCTGCAGGTTCTTACTGGCGTTCTGGATGGCCCAATACAGCGGGAAGATGATCACCGACTGCAGCGCCATCGGCAGGCAGCCCTTCATCGGCGCCGTCGGACTGATGCCGTGCTCGCGGTAAAGCTTTTGCATCTCCTGGTTGAGCTTTTGCGCCTGACCCTTATAGCGCTTGCGCAACTCTTGAAGCTCGGGCGCAAGCTTTGCCATCCCCGCTTGGGACTTGCGCATCGTCCGCATCTGCCAGGCGAAAACCGGGAATAGAATTGAGCGCAAGACCAGTGTCAAGACGATGATTGCCAAGCCGAAAGCGCCAATCGCACTCAGAATCCAAACGTGCTCAAAGACCAGCACCATCTTCTCAAGAGAAAAGGCGAAAGCCTGGGTCAGCAGGTCGAGTGGGTTGAGGTTGAGTGCGGCAATCACGCCGTACCCTCGGTTTTGTGCCCCAGGTGCTTGCTCCGGCGAGCTTCTCGCCAGCTCACATAGGTCTCCGGCACCGGGTCTTCGCCGCTGCCACCCCACGGAGCGCAGCGTGCAATCCGGCGAATCGCCAACCACCAACCACGCCTAAAGCCGTACTTCTGGATGGCGGAGTATCCATACCACGAGCAACTCGGCTCGTATCTACAGCGGCCCAAAATGCTTAGAACCGGCCCCAACGTCATCTGGTAAGCCCGAATCAATATCAGGCTGATCTTCGCCATCATTTGTGAGTTGCTTTTTCACCCAGTCGCCGGGTCACCAGATCAGCAACAGTCTCGATCGCACGATTGGTATCGGAGTTCAGAGCCGAGTACGGCACGTCCGCAGCAGCGAACCCGGTGGTCACAACGAAGTCCAAACCGGCATGCTTCGAAAGTGGTGACTGCACGGCAGCGCGTAGGCGCCGTCGAAGGCGGTTACGATCCACCGCAGTCCGCACGCCTGTGATCGAAAAGCCGATCCGCGCACGTTCTAGCGAATTGGGCGCAGCGGCGACCCTAACGACGCCGACCGTACACCTTGCGCGCCATGCTCGGACGAACGCAAAGCGTCTTCCGCCACTCAATGCTCCCGGTCGCGTGGACATGGCGGCCGCAGTCTGCGAGCCCGCCACGGTCACCTCGCGGGTGCAGGTGTCAGGCGCTTGCGTCCCTTGAGACGCCGTGCCTTGAGCACCGCCCGGCCTCCTGGCGTCGCCATGCGCGTGCGAAACCCGTGGGTCTTGCGCGCGTACTTCTTCTTGGGTTGAAAAGTCCGCTTCAGAGGGTCTTCTCCAATCTAGGTAATCTCATCCACGACGTGACCGGCCGAACCGGACACAAGACGGCCATGGACCGCTGAACAGTGGCGCAAGTATAGCAATGCGGCCTCCCGATGTCCCATCGGAGGTCTGCTAGACTCCATTGGTCCGGCGGGAGGTCGAATCGCAACGACTTCCGCTTTCTCCTTCCAGGGTTCTCTCTCGCACCCGCCAGGCTATTTGGATCGAGGTTATCCACTAGTGTTTATACGCTGTGGATAACCTCGGAGAATTCACGAGTGGCGGGCATATCGAGGATCAACGTGCGACTTGTTGACGGCAGCGGGACGATGGAAGCCTCCGCGTGGTGACTGAAGATTCCACCGGCATGAGATCTGATCTCAGCCCCTTGGCTGTGCCCGATCCACCCGCCGACGAGGCAACGGCCGAACCGGAGGAGCAATCTCAGGTTGGCTTCGACCCCTCGCAGATATGGCAGGCCGCTCAGGAGGAACTGCGCTTCCAGATCGCCCGCCCAGGCTACGAAGCGTGGCTTTCGAACACCGTTCTCTTGGAATCTGACGGCAACACCTTCACGATCGGGGTTCCCACCCGCTTGGCCCGGGACTGGGTTATTGAACGCTACGTGCCCCTCATCAAGGAGACTTTGTCGGGAATGCTGGCGCGTGAGTGCAACGTCATCATCACCGTCGATCCCGCGGCAGCCCCGCCACCCGACGATCCCGCGCCGATTGCCACGCAAGAGAGTGGTGGCATAGAGAGCACTGATGAGTTCTCGGACGGCACCGCCGGCACGACAACGGACTCCCACCTCAACCCGAATTTTCAGTTCTCCACTTTTATCGTCGGCAACTCCAGCCGCTTTGCCCACGCCGCCTGCAAGGCGGTAAGCGACGCGCCCGGGAAAGCCTACAACCCGCTGTTTTTGTATGGAGGAGTGGGTCTCGGCAAGACTCACCTGATGCACGCCATCGGACATGCGGTCCGAGAGAAGAACCGAAGGGCAAAGGTCACCTACGTCAGCTCGGAGAAATTTATGAACGAGATGATTGCGGCGATCCAGGCAAACCGCACTCATGAGTTTCGAATGCGGTATCGCACCGTTGACGTCCTGCTAATCGACGATATTCAGTTCCTTGCAGGCAAGGACCGCACCCAGGAAGAGTTCTTTCACACGTTCAACGCCCTTCACGAGATCCAGAAGCAGATCGTTGTGTCAAGTGACCGCCCTCCTAAAGAGATCCCCACGGTAGAGGATCGGCTTAGAAGCCGTTTCGAAGGCGGGCTGATGGCAGATATCCAACCGCCCGATTTTGAGACCCGACTAGCAATTCTTAACTCCAAGCTGGGGTCCCATCGCCGGCTTGTCCCCGAGGAAGTGTGTTCCTTCATTGCTCACAGAATCCACACGAACATCCGCGAGCTTGAGGGTGCCCTCATTCGCGTCCTGGCCCACGCCTCTATCAACGACCAGCCCGTGACATTGGACGTGGCTCAGCGCATCCTCCAAGACGTGCTCCCAGCCAACGAAAGTGCCCTCATCACCATCGAAGCCATCCAGGACACGGTTGCTGCCTACTACGGCACTTCGATTGATGAAATGAAGGGAAAGCGACGGGACAAACATATCGTTTTTCCCCGCCAGGTGGCGATGTACCTCATTCGCGACGATATAGAGACCGCACTCACGGTAATTGGCTCAGCGTTTGGTGGTCGCGATCACACAACTGTGCTCCATGCTTGCGAGAAGATCAAGGACTTGCTCACAGAAGACACCAAACTCCAGGTTGACGTCCGCAATATCCGTGAACAAATCCAGTCGCGATAGATCGAGGGTAGAACGTGTGGAGAACCTTGCTAGATGCTGTGGAAAGACCTGTGGTCTCTAATCCACTGTGGAGAAGGTCTTTACTAGACCATGGTTGTCCCCACCCAGCAGCGGCTTGTCCTCAGGCGTCACAATTCCGATCGGGCCTTTATCCCCGCCATCCCCACCACTACTACATATACTCTTTTATATATTCCCTAACTCTTCTAGCTTATCTTCTGGGTATAAACCTTAAGTCAAGGACTTTTTCTCAATGAAATGCACCGTCAGTCCATCTGCGCTAAGCACCTGCATTGGACTTGCTGCACGTGCCGTATCGCCTCGTTCTACCCTTCCAGTGTTGAGTAATCTGCTGATAGAGGCCAAGAACGAACAACTCACAATTACGGCCACCAATCTAGACCTCAGTATTTCTACGAGTGTTGAGGCCACGGTTCTAGAAGAGGGGCGAACCACCATCCCTGCCCGTCTTTTCAGCGACTATGTGGCATCTCTACCAGAAGTGCCATGTGCTTTGGAATTGGACCCCACAACACAGATCACCAAAATTACGTGTGGCACGCTGCGTACCAACATGCATGGGATTGATGCCGCAGAATTCCCGCCGCTGGCAGTGCGCCAACCGGATGTTACAGTACAGGTTGGATCTGAAGAACTGGAACGTGCCATTGCTCAGACGGCAATGGCAGCCAGCAGCGACGAGGCTTCGCCGGTGCTCACAGGCGTTCTCTTACAGATTGAAGGCACTAGGCTTACTCTGGCTGCCACCGATCGCCACCGGTTGGCAGTGAAGACGCTGGAGGTGGAGGTTAAGGGTGAGCTTCCCAAGGGTGGTGGAGTGATCGTGCCAGCACGGCATCTAAGCGAGGTTGCGAGGGCAATCAACCCTAGCCGGCCAGTGGTGGGTATCAGCTTTGCTGAGCAGCGAAACCAGATTTTCTTCACCATAGGTAACGTGGAAATTACATCACGTTTGATCGACGGGAATTATCCGAATTACGCTCAGGTTATTCCGAGTCAAGCAACGACAACAGTGAGTTTGGATACCGATGTTCTCTTGCGTAGTGCCAAGACGGCCTCTGTATTAGCTCGCGATGCCGCCAATCCCGTAAGGCTTCACGTTGCCGACAACATGGTAACCTTGATAGCCAAGACAGCCGAGGTTGGAGATCATGAAGCTCCACTGAACGCGAAAGTTACCGGTGACGATGTGAAAGTCGCTTTCAATGCGAAGTACATGCTTGACGCACTTTCCGTACTTGGTTCTGACGAAGTGCAGTTGAGTTTCAACGGTGCGTTGCAACCCGGTGTCATTCGTCCGGTTGACACCGACGACTACCTGTGCATCATCATGCCGGTGAGGGTTCCCTAGCGACGCGCACGCTGAACATTACGCCACCAATACACCCGCGAACGCCGTGTCCTGGGACCTCTTCAACACCCGAAAGCAAAGTCAGGTCCACGTTGTGCTGGACGGCGGCCTTTACAACGGCGGTGGCGAGGACATGCAGGGACACATGGTCGAGCGAGTGGCCGCACGCGAAAGGACTGACACGAATGCCACCGGAGCGGCCAGGATGAGCGGGCAGAGTGTTGCCACCACAAGGACCGGGACGGTCCGGGCGAAGTCGCCGGACACGACCCATGCGGCGATCGCAGTGGCCAGCGTGACGAGCAGGAACCATAGGGCATAGCGATCAGCCAACCGGACGACACGTGCGATCAGCGATCGCAGTTCCCGGCGGGCGCGCCCGGTTGCCCACGCCTCGAGGGTTCGGCCCGTGGCGAGCATTACGCTGATGACCGCGCCGGCCAACTCCTCGTGGACGGCCAAAGCTCCGCACAGGGCCAGGAGGGCGATCACGTCAACGCCCAGACGACCGTGCCGTAGGCTGCTGACCATCCACCAAGCCGCCACCCCTGCCCCAAGGAGGGTGGCCAGTGACCACGCCACGGTGCCGGCTGGATGGTCTCCGACGAGATACGCGATGCATCCGCTTGCCAACCCTGCCACCGTGGTGCCCAGGAAGATGCCCTCCCAGGGGAGATCACGCCTCATTCTGTCATCGCTGTTGTCAGTCATGGCGCGTATCGTCAGTGTCTCCACTGGCGTTGTGCCAGGGTCAAAGGTTCACTTTCTCCCGCCTTTTTGAGGCATAAGCCCTTTGCAATGGCGTGGGCAGGAAGAACACCAGCCCAAACGTCAGCGACCACACGGTGACGTTGTAGATGAGAGAGTATTTAAAGGCATAGGTGAAGTTGTCTGCGAGCCGGGTTGTGGTCTCCTTGGAGATCACATCGTGAATATTGGCGTAGGCCTTGAGCAACTCGGGAGAGGCTTTAGGTGGCGGCAGCAACGTCTGTTGAAGGGCCACACAGCTGTTGGGTGAGGCGGAAGGGTCGTTCGCGGCGGCGGTGTCGTCGAAGCAGTAGCTAAAGCCGGTGTCAATGGCTGAGGTAATGGAAGCTGTGGCTCCTGCCGTAGTCAGTTGCTGTTGGAACGCCGGCGAACGTTGTGCAGAAACAGTGGGTGCGTAGGTGCCGAGTAGCCCGAAGTAGACGACGCCTACGATTGCCACCCCGAGTGCTCCCGCAACCTGCTGACCGGTGGTGAGCACACCCGATGCCGAGCCGGCGTGGTCATGGTGGACGCCGGCAAGGATGATGTTGGCGAGCGGTGCGATGACGAAGCCCATTCCGAGGCCACCCATTGCAAGCGAAGGAATGAGATCGTACCCGCGGAAGGTGTTGTCTGCGCTGGTCGCAGTGAGGGTTTCCCAGAGGACAAACATTCCAAGGGTGATCGATGCCGATCCAATCAAGAGAATTAGCTTGCCCAGCCGGGGATAAAGCCGGATAGACAGGGTCGATCCGAGCGCGGCGGTGATGGCGAACGGAATCGTTGCAACTCCAGCTTGCAACGGTGAAAATCCATGGCCGAGTTGTAAAAACAGTGATAGAGTGAGAAAGAATGCGGGAATACCGGACAGGAAGATGCAGATAACCGCAAGGCCCACCAGGAACGACCGGTTGCGGAAAAGCGCGGGCTCGACGAGAGGACAGTTACTGGTTTTCGCACGCCAATGGTTGTACTGGTCAAAAATGGCGAATACGACGAGTGACAAGGCCATGGATGTAAACGTCCACCACGGCCACCCTAAGCTCCGACCCTCGACGAGGGGGTACACGAGCAGAAACAGGGCAAGCGTTGCCAGCAGTGCTCCGGGGATGTCGAGTCGGGTTGCACGTGGTGCCCTGGACTCATCCAGGGCCAAGATCGCGGCAACCACTGCTCCGATTCCAAGCGGGACATTGACGAGAAATATCGGTCGCCAGCCGAGGCCGAGGATATTGCCTTGTATGAGAATGCCACCGATAAGTGGCCCGCTGATGGCGGCTATGGCAACAACTCCGCCATAGATCCCAAACGCTTTGGTTCGGTCGTGCGGGGCGAAGTTGACCTGCAGGACGGAGATGACCTGCGGGTACATCAGAGCGGCCATGAGGCCTTGGAATACGCGGGCGCCCACCAGAAAACTACCCGAACCAGCGAGGCCGCAGGCCACGGAGGCAAGTGTGAATCCACCGACACCGATGATGAACAGACGTTTACGACCGTAGATATCGCCGAGCCGCCCCCCGGTGATCAGGGTGACGGCGTAAGCAAGTTGATAACCGGCCACGACCCACTCGATCTGCGAGAAAGTTGCATTGATTTCAGTGTGGATCGAGGGAATCGCTACGTTCACGATCGAGATGTCCAGCAGGATCATGAACGAAGCTGAGAGAACAGTCGCCAGAGCGGTCCAGCGGCGCGACGTACTGGTGTGTGGACCGGGTGGATCGACAAATGTCGTTGAAGGGCTGAGACTCTCGCTGCTCAAACCGGAGACTTCCCCTCAAGCGGGATGAAGCGAAATCTCTGAACCACCTTGGCGCCCAGACGTTCATTGATAGCGTCGATCACGCGAGGGGAGTCCATGTGGATCTGGTGAGCCAGAGCGGAGTTGGTGGAAGCAACCACCAGCGTACCGCGTTCCAGCCGCTCGGCACGGCAGAACGGAAGCATGGCCGGACCCATCACGACAGCAAATACTTCGCGAATCTGTACGTCTCGTACCTGCTGGCGGATTCCCATGGCACGGAGCGTGCGATCGAGGAGGTTGGAAACGGGCTCTTCTTCCACTGGAATGATCTTATTTCACCTCACCGGCCGAATCGATCCAGCATCCACTTCGAAGAAATGAATTTCGGTACCCCCAAGACCGTGCAGTGCGGCCGGTTCTGCCGTGGTCACAAGTACTTGAATGCCAGATTCCGCCACGGTCGCAAGCAGGGACTGGCGCCGAGTTTCATCGAGTTCTGATAGAACGTCGTCGAGGATCAGTACTGGTGAGACGTCCGCCGTGGCACGGATGTGAGCCACCTCGGCAAGCTTGAGCGCAAGCACGATGCTTCTCTGCTGACCCTGCGATGCGGCTGTGCGTGCGGGGCGACCAGCAAGTAGGACTTCGACGTCGTCGCGGTGAGGGCCCACAAGGCTGATTCCGCGGGCCACCTCTTCGGCGCGGCGCGCCTGAAGCCTTGTGCTGATGGCAGATCGGGCCTGGTCAACATCCCCGGTCGTGGGGTCGAAGACCGCACCACCGGCAACGTAGTTCAGGCCGAGGGCTTCACCGTCCCCACCGAGTTGGACCAGTGCCGGCACCGCCCAATGCAGGAGGTCTTGCACGAGTCGAGCGCGTGCGACGCGAACACGGGCCCCTGCATCAATGAACTCAGCCTCGAATGATGCCAGCGCAGACAGGCTGCCGCCGCCATCGCGCAGTTGTCGCATCAGGGCATTGCGCTGCTCAAGTGCGCGCCGGTACCGGTGAAGCTCGGCCATTGCACGAGGATCGAGCTGGCTGAGCACCACGTCGAGGAGGCGACGCCGACCCTCGGGGCCGGCTTTGACGAGGAGGAGGTCGTCCGGCCAGAAGAGAACCACCGGGCAAATGCCCAGCAAGCTCCGAGCCGGACGCGGCTTGCCGTTGACGGTGGCCGAGCGGCCGACATGGCGTGTGGCGGTGTCGTATGTGAAGCGCACGCCGAGATCGGCAGGCCCGTCAAGTCGGTGCACATGGGCTTCAACCAAGCAGGCCGTGCTTCCCCAGCGGAAAAGGTCGGCACTACTTGCGGCCCGTGGCGACCGGCTCAAGGTGAGTGTGGCCACGGCCTCGAGCAGGTTGGTCTTTCCCTGGGCGTTGCGTCCGCCCATGACGTTCAGCCCGGGACCGAACTCGACAGTCGTGTCGGCGTAGTTGCGGAACTCGTAGAGACGAAGGCTTTCGATTCGGCAGGCGTTCACTTAAGAGCGTGGGACGATACCGCCGCGGGCCATGGACACGATCAGCTCGGCGATGTCGGCGGTTGCTTCGGGACGTGCCACCCGCATCACGGCCTCGCGCAATCGTGCAAGTCCAGGCGATCCAGGGCGCGAGAACTCAGCCACGGTATCGACAAGTTGGTCGATGTCAGGAACGTAGCGGCCGGCACCAGTGTCAACCACCCAATCGACGTTGCCCCGCTCCTGCCCGTGCAGGTACCAGGTGAGTAGCAAGGGGGTCTGGCAGCAGAGCGCTTCTGCGATGGTTCCCGGCCCCGCCTTGGTGGCGATGACGTCGGCGGTGCGGACCCATTCGGCCATGTTGTTGACAAAGCCGTGGACCGCAACCGGCGATCCACGGTGGTCGCACAGTCCGGCAAGGCGCTTCTGGGCACTGCGGTTGCGGCCACATATGACCACCAGCTCGATCGGAAGGCTAGCCTTCGCCAGGGCCCGGGCGCGGCGGGCGATCCCTCCCGAGCCGTCGGCGCCGCCGCAGAGGAGAACCACGAAGCCGTCGGGGGCGACGCCCAATTTGAGCCGCAGCGCGGAACGCTGGTCGGGCGTTAGCGGTGGCCGGGTGAAGCTGACGTCCACGGGAAGCCCGAATGGAAAGCAGCGTTCTCCAGGAATGCCGACCCGGCGTGCCCGGTCGAGCCCACCGGGCGATGGTGTGACGACGGCGTCGACATCCCGGCAGGCCCATGCCGCGTGGACGTCAACCAGGTCGGTGATGACGGTGATGAGCGGTACGCGTGTGACACCGGGCCGCCTCACGGCTCTGGCGGCAACGTGGTTCAGCAGCGGATGGAACGACACGACGGCGGCGGGTTGCAGCCGCTGGCAGAGGCGGGCCAACCCGGATTCCACCGACCTGAGAACGGTCGACTTGAGCAAGCTGACCGCGGGTTTGGAGTTCGTGGAGTAGTACAACGCCCCCCACATCCAGCTCGCGTGCTGGATTACGGTCCCGTAGAGATCGGTGGTGTGACGAAGCCACGGGGAGGCCGTTCCGGCGAAGGGATCAACAATGTGGATGTCGAACTCGCCTGGGTGGTCAACCTCGAACTGAGAGCGGACAGCGTTGGCGCTTGCGCGGTGACCTCCGCCAGTGTCGGCGATGAGAAACAGAAGTGGTTGCGCAGTCATGTGGAGAAGGCTATCCCAACGGCTTCTGCGCGGCGGGTGAGGGTGGTGAGTAACGCGGGTGCACTGCCATCGGCATTCTCGATCCAAGCCTGAACGCTGCCGCCACCCCCCACAGCGAGGTAGGCGATCTGACGTCCGTCGGGAGATACTGCAGCGCTGGCGAGATCGGAAGGAACCGGTCCGCCAGGCAGCACTACCAGCCCCCTGCCCAGCGTGAGGCGGGCCAGATGGGAGTCGCCGGCGTCCGGGCGTTTGGCAACCACCAGGGTTGCGTCGTCAGCGAACCCAACTGGTGTCGCGTCGGCGTCGAGCAGCATGGGTGCCGCCGCGGAGCCTCCAAGTGAGACCACCCAAGTGCCGTCGAGGCGACTGTCCGCCGTGCTGTCGCGGCGTAATGCGAGGAGACGTCCATTGGGCGACAGCACTGGATTGGTGGCTGAGCCGGCGATTCCGGGAGCGGGGTAGCGTGCGGCGAGCGTAGGACTTGCGAGATCGACGTGTGGGAGCTGTCCGGCGGCTGCGACGGGCAGCACGATCAAACTGCTGTCGGCATTCCAGACCGCCCCACCTACGAGAGGGTCGCCCGGGGGCAGGAGGATGGTGCTGCCATCGGAGTGATGGATGGCGATTCGCCCGGCTTGGCCGTAGGCGAGGTCGCCGCTGTGGGACCATGAGGGATAGCCGGCGCCGCTCACGTCGAAGGTATCACGGCCGGTGATGACATCGATGACGCGCAGTTTCTGTGGCACCGAGGCATCGAGGGGTTGCTGCACGACGGCAACATAGCGGCCACCCGGGGACACTGCCACTGCGCCAAGCGCCACCTTCTCGGTGCTCACGTCGAGAACTCGAACTGTCCGGACAGGGTCGCCTTTTTGCGCAGGTGTCGTACTCATCATCAGCACCTCGGTGGCGGGGCCACCGTCGGGGCCGACCAGGACCGCCAGGTGGCGGCTGTTGCCCAACTGGCCGGTGGTGAAGTCAAAGTGGCGAGCCTGCGCCAGAGGCTGTCCGAAAGCGTCGACGGCGCGGGTCGAGACATTGAGGGTGTATGCGCGATTGGGGAGCAACATCTGATTGGGCAACAACACAAGACGGTTGAGGTAGAGGGTGTTGCGAACCACCTTCAAGTTCGCGACAGGTGGGGTTAGCGAGATCGCCCCGGCGGTGTTGGTGGCATCCATCGGACGGTCGAACTCGACTGCGATCGGGGCATCGACGGCAATGCCGGTAGAGCCGTTGGTAGGGGTTGTGGCCGAGATCGTTGGGGCCGCTTGGGAGGTGAGATCCCAATGGTGGTCGAGGACGTTGACCACGCCCGCGGTGTCTCGCACGCCAGCGTCGATACTGAAACCGTACTTGGTGCTGGGGGCAAAGACGGCACCGGGGTGTTTGAATACGAATCCGGGGCGATCTGTGAGCCATTCGACGCGACACGGTGCGTCCGCCCTGGCGCCAAAGGCAGCGTCGACGTCGCAATGGGCCAGTGCCGGACTGACGTGAAAGCGCCCACGGACTGAGTTTTGGTCCAGCGTGCGATTAAAGACGACGGTGATTGGCTGGTTGGCGGCTACAGAAGTCGAGCCCCGGTTGGGTTCGATCGAGATGATCTGAGGCGGGGCAGAGAAACACCCGGATAGCGTCGCCACCAATACTGCCGCGAAAGCCAGTTGCAAGGCTGTACATCCGACAACCGAGGCTAAGGTTGTCGCTTTTCGTGTCATGCCACCTCTCGACCGCGCGATTACAGTGGCTTGGCCAGCTCCAGGTCGACGTCGATCCTGTTGACGACTTCTGTGCCGCTGCGCACCTCGATATGCGAAGCACGTTCTGCCGCCAGCTTGCCGACCGTGGCCAGTTCTGTCTGCGGCTTGCGTGCCGTCTCGGTGTACGCGCCCAGCACCGCGCCATCGTGGAGCAGGATGACGCCCATCTCGGTGCTATGGGTGATCACAACTGACCCGGTGACCTTCTTTTCGGTCAGGTACTCGATGAGGGCATCGAAATTGACGAAGCGACCAAGCAACCCTTTGAACATCTGGGTTGCACCGAAGAGTTGTCCCAACGAGGCGACCAGGTCTCCGTTGATGTCCACCACGTCAAGGTGGCCGGCGCCGGCCTCCATCTGGTGCCGGACCAATTGGAACGCTTCCGCGCCCTGCGTGACGCGGCCTTCTGAGTCCGCCAGCGCTTCAATCAGTTCGCCTGCTTGAAAGACCAGCGTCCCCACGAAGCCTTCGCCCTTGAGGTAGACGTAGCCCGTGTGGTTGTCGCCCTTGAGGGTGCGTAGCAGCTTGGGAAAGTCGACGAACGCGCTCTTCAAGCCCTTGTAGGTTGTCTTGCCGTCGGGTAAGGGGTACATCGTTTCTAGGGCTGGCGATTCCGTAGCAGCAGGCTCTGGCGCCTTGGCCCACGAATCGTCAGGTTGGGTCTCGGGCGCGGCTTCCGTTTGCCAGGAAGCGTAGCTTGGAGCCTCAACAGCACCACCCTGGTCGGTAGCCCAGTCGGCATACGGGGGGGTGACAGGGATGTCGACGGCCGCTACGGCCGGTTCGGGCGCGGGGTAGTCGACCGCCGCCTCGATGGGAGCGGATTCCCAGGTGGTGGCTTCCGCCTCGGCCACCGCTTCGGGCTCGGTTGGCGGCGTCACCACCACCCCGCCGCGTTGCTCGGCGAGGGCGATGAGGTCGGCCGGTGAAACCTTGATGGTTTCCTCGGCCGGGAGTTTGGCTCGCGGATCGAATTGGAAAACGCCTTCGGTGAAGGCAAGTGCGTTGACCACGACCTCCTCACCCTGGTCGGTTGCGTCCGAAGCGTGGAAAAGGTGTCCGAAGAGGAAGTAGAGGGAGCACGTTGTGGAGCCGGTTTCCAGTGTGAGGGTACCGGTGGCTCGCTCTGACTGCAGCGATTGAAGGAGCGATGCCAGGGGGACTTCTTGGAGCGAACCCTGAGTCTGCAAGGGGGGACTCCTCATATGTGGGTGTCCGCGGCGGTGCCACGGCAACTTTGGAAAACTTGGCCGAGATGGCCCCTCAGAGAGGCCGTATAGTAGCAACGAAGCCCCTGCCATGCGTTGAGCGTTACCTCCATCGCGTGGTTCGGCCGCTGGCGGTGGAGGGACGTAAGCCTTAGAGTCGGGCGCGTGACCGAGCATTCCGAGCCGAACGGCGAAGCAGCACCAGACGACATCCGGCAGCTACCCACCTACGAGGAGTTCGCATCGAACTTGCTGGAGTCGCTCGACGCCGCAGCCCTGTTGCTTGAGGACGTGCGCCATGAGTACGAACCAGGGATCGGGGAACGTCGCTTCGAGTGCACCGTGCGCCTCCCCTCGCCAGAGCCGATGTCTCGTTATCACGTGCATGTGGGGTTCGCGTGGGATGCGCTGCTGACGTATCTGGGCGCCTACGGTCCGGGCGCGGACTGCGAGGCCTATCACGACGACTCCGAAGCCGCGGATTGTCCCCACCAGCATCTCCCTCCCCAGGCACTCGTTGAAGTGGAAGCGGAGTTCATCCTGGGCGATGGCGGGTACGAGTTGCAAGAACTTGGCGAACTCTCGACCTGGGTCGAAACCGCCCAGCGCGTGCTGAGCAAGGCGTTTCCGGGAGACGACAAGCCATCCGTGCATGTGGGTCTTGCGGCGCTGGTCAACACCGTACTGGTCGAGAACTTCACAGCTGAGCACTCGTGGCTGATCGACTTCGAGAACCAGCCCGAACTGCGGGGGATCGGAGAGCAGATCCAGGCCGCGCTGAAGATCATTCCGGCACTGGCGGATCGTTTGCCTATTTAAACGGGGAGGGCCACCCTCCCGCGGCGCCCCTCGTGCACCGGCTCGCATACGCTCGCTTTCACGGGGAGGGCCACCCTCCTCTGATCCTGGCGGCCGGTTCCAGGGGGTCGACGCCGTCTTCCCTGTAGCGCGCGCAGCGTTGCGTAGCCAACGCCACGGCCTGGGGGGCTATGTCGGCTCCGATAAAAGAGCACTGGTGCCGCAGTGCGGCGATGGCGGCTGAACCGCTACCTACGAACGGGTCACACACTGTCATGCCCGCCTCAACGCTGCCCTCTAGCATGCGCGTAAAGAGTGCGACGGGCTTCTGGGTGGGGTAGGCGCCGCGGTGGACCCGCTTGATGGCCCAGACGTCGGGCAGGTCTCGGCGGCTCAACTTGCGGCGGCCCTTGCTGGCGAAGACGACCAGTTCGTGACGGCGCCGGAAGTAGTGTCCCATTCCCAGGTTGACCTTGTCCCACACGATGACGTTCTTGACCTCGAACACCTCACGCAGGAGCGCTCCCAGTGTAAGCAACGAGAAACTGTCGAACATGACATAAACATGCCGGTCGTCACGGAGAACTCGATGGCATTCTCGCAAGAATGCCAGGAATGTTTCCGGGTCGTCGTGGAACTCACGGAACCACCGCTCGTTGTTGGGGTCCTGGTAGCGACCGACTATGCGGCCGTGGCCGAACCCCATATGCTGATTCATGCCGGAATACGCCGGATCGGTGGTGATTACGTCGACGCTGGCGTCGGGCAGAGAACTCAGGAACGTCAGGCAGTCGACTTGCTCGATACGGACCACGGAACTAAGCGTCGGAGGTGGGGGTGTCACCGTGATCGTCGGGAGACTCTGGCCCGCCGGGGCCGAACAGACCCATGCCGCGAAGTAGGTTGGTGAGTGCCTCGGGACCGCCGACGTCATCCTGGATGCGATCGAACACTCGCGCCATGAGTTCTTGGAGTTGGGGGTCGCCGGCAAGTTTCTCTTGTAGGCCGCCCATCTGCGACATGAGATCTTTGATGGCGGCCTCCTGGGCCACCTGCATCAATACAGGCTGGGATGCCGCCGCGATAACCATCTGCGCCTGCTGGCGTAGCATTTCGAACCCCTGACAGGCGATACATGTCCCTTCGTGGCGGCAGCGGCAGAGTTTTGTCTTGAGGCTATCGATCTCGCGGTGGAGACCGGAGAGGTCAACGCCACTGTTGCCGGGATCTTCGTCCATGTGTAGATCGTACCCGTGGAACGCAAGTTACAGTCTCCCGGGTCGGGGGGCCGTGCCACCGATGTGCCACGGCATGGTGATAGGCTATAGTTCAGATCGACGGGAGCCCCAGGGCCGCGCTTAGGTTTGGGTGATCCGAAGCCTCGGTAAGTTCCGCGCTTTTGAGCCGTTCCAAAGTGCGTGCCCCAGCATCCCGGCATTGTTGATAAGGCGTTCGGCGGTTGGTTCCGCCGCGCCACGAGGTTGCATCCAAGCTGATAGCCCCGGACCTCGCGCTCGACCGGCTGCATCTCATCGTGCCCGATGACAGTGACGCCATGGTCGTGCTCACCACCCTCGCCGACGGGTCTGCTGAAACCAAGGATCCGCGTGCTGTTTTTGCCGCGCGCCTTGGAGAGGTCGGCCATCTCACCGCGTCGTTCAACGACGAGGACACTCCCCAGATCCTGCTTTTGCTACCCGATCTGACGTTGCAGTGCGTTCCGATGCCGGCGCCCGAGCAGGGACGTGACCATCTGGGGCTGCGCGTTGTGGCTATTCGCCCGGCGGTCAATCACCCAGACGGAGCCAAGCTGCTAACCGTCACCGCCGAGGAAGCGGTCGTCACCGCCGGCAACAGCGTTCAGAGCGACACATTCCGGCTACTCGACTGGAGAACCGCGTCGAGAATGGCCGCCGGGTCAAGCGAACTTTATGCGGCTCTCAAGCTGGTGGACTCGCTGGAGACTGCCGAGAAGAGCCGGGCTGCGACGCAGCGTACGCGATTCTCTGGTGCGCGTGAGTTCTGGCGATGCAAGGCATGTCGGGCGCTGTGGCGCCCCGCCGATCACGAGCACTGCCCTTCCTGCGGTCGCGTATTTGGCGAGACGGATTGGCGTCTTCACGAGGTTGGCAAGGTCGAGTTCTCCATCCCCGATAACGAAAAGATAACCCTCACCCCGGATGCCGCAGTTCTCGTGGAACCCGAGGACGAGGTCAACTTCGTGGGCAGGGTTTCGCGAATCGACATCAAACGTGGCATTGTCGAGGTCACATGCAAGACCCGTGACGCGGTCGGCACCGAGGGCAGTATCACCCCGTCGTTCAACCGGGCCCTCTACCAGGCCAAGCGTTCGGTCCTGGCGGCCATTGCCACCAAGGACTTCGGCGTGGGTCTGCTCGCGCAACTCATGGCATGTCCCGACACCGTTTCGGTGCCGGAGTACGTGCCTGAAACCGGCGACGATTCGTGGCTCACGAGCGGGATGATCGCCAATCCCCCACAGGATCGAGCCGTAAGCATCGTCTCGAACCTGCGCGCCGGACAGGCCGCGTTTATCCAAGGTCCGCCGGGTACCGGCAAGACCACCGTCATTGTCGAGGCGATCAAGCGCCGTCTGGCAAAGAATCCTGAGGACCGCATTCTTGTCACCTCGCACTCCAATCTTGCCGTGGACAATGCATTGGAGCGGCTCGCCGGCACCCCTGGAATGCGCGCCGTACGGGTTGCCCGGGCTGAGCGCGTTCACGCCGCGGTGGACCAGTTCCGCTGCGATGACGAAGACGACCCACGGTTGGTAACCGCCAACTGCTACTTCGCCACCTGCGCCACCGCGGCCACGTCGGCAATCACCGACATGAACTTCGAATTGGTGATCCTCGACGAGGCCAACAAGGCTCGCGTCGACGAGGCGCTACCGGCGTTGCGGTTGGGCCGGGCCCTGGCCCTGGTGGGTGACCACAGACAGCTGCCTCCGGTCGAGGACGACGCCCTGTATGGCATCGTGGAGAGCGATCCCGCACTAGAGGAACTGGTCAACCGATCTCTCTTCGAGCAGGCTTGGGAGGGAGGACTGCCGGAACAGGCACGCTGCTTGCTCACCATCCAGCACCGCATGCATCCGCAGATTTCGTCCTACGTAAGCCGGGCGTCGTATGGGGGCCAGCTCGTCGATGCCGCCGAGGTGGAGGCCTACGATTTTGTGACGCGGGTACCTTTCCCCGTGGCCCTCCACTTCGTCGACACGGAGGGGATGCGGGGTGGACGCGAGCGTCGCGGTCCGGGTGGCGCACTGCGAAACGAGACGGAGGTTCGCGTCGCAGCCCAGGTGGTACGGCTGCTGGACGAGCGGGCCCCCAAGGAAATGACCATGGCGGTCATCGCCATGTATGCCGAGCAGGTCGAGCGCCTGCGTCAAGCTCTGGGGCGGCGGCGGTTCAAGCGGTCGGTCAAGATCGACACGGTCGATTCTTTCGAAGGCCGCGAAGAGGACATCGTGGTCATCTCCCTGGTGCGGTCCAACGAGCGTGGCCGGATCGGATTCCTTCGGGTTCCCAACCGGCTCAACGTCGCGATCTCGCGCGCCAAACGTCTGGTGGCTTGCATCGGCGACAGTGCGACACTGCGCTCCGGCGAGGAATCGATGTACGGCGTGCTGGTCGAGGCGGCACGCCAGTACGGAGGGTGGTTGCCAGCACAGAGTCTGGTTCAACCCAAGCGTCGGCGTGGTCAGGGACCGCCAAGAGAGGGGGTCGCCGCGGAGGGAGAGGTGCTCACGGACGGCGAAGCGCTTGCCAAGAAGCGCCGTCGCCGTCGGGGCCGTGGCGGGGCTCGCCCTCCGGTTGCCCCGCAGCTCGACGACAACGGCAACCCGATCCCCGAGGCCGTTCCAGCGCCTCAGCCGGTGCAGTTGGGCCCGGACGGCCAGCCGATCCCGCGCCGTCGTCGCCGCCGCCGTCGCCGTCGCCGTCAGGCTCCGGAGATCGGAGCCGCGGGTGAGGTGGCTGAGGTTGGGCCCAACGTGGTGCCGTCGCCCGGCGCTGACGTACACCACTTCGCTCCCTTGGAGAGCATCAGCAGCTACGTGCCGCGGCGGCGCCCGGGGTGGATCGAACGTGGACCGAAAGACAACGCCGAGCCGGTTGACGCTTCACAGGCAACAGCCGGAGAGTAGGCGGAAGCCGACCCCGGGCACCAGATGGCCTCTCTCAGCCGACGGCTTACCAGCCGGGTGGTGGCTCGGTGCGGTTGAGGAGGCGGATGAAGTCTTCGGCGCGGGCCACCGCTTCCCAGCGGCGGGCGAAGAAGTCCTGACAGATCATTCGCTTGTCGGCGAGCGCGGTCACAGTAACGGCCCACTGGTTGAGGGCCTTGGCGACCTCCACCTCGTGGGTCTGGGTTTCGTTACGCAAGACCATCCCGCTCGGCGCGGAGCGGCGGGTGCGATCATCTCTGCGCGGCGATGCCGGGGCCATTGTGATACCTCAGCTCCCATGGATCCTCTCGCCGGCGAGTTGGGGGTACTGACCGAGAGAGGGCGAATCGGGGCCATTCTAACGCAAATCCGTTTGCCGTCCTCAAAGGGTTGACGGGAGGAGCGTGTCGGTGGCAGTACTATCAAGGTGTCCGTATGGCAGCAGCCAGGCTAGATAGGCAGAGGCATGGCATGGCAAAGCCCCAAGCACGTTCTAAGACGCCAAGACGTGGTGGCTTGCCGCCGACGTGGCGGATTTGGTTAGGCACGGGGTTGTTGCTGGTGGCGGCCGCTCTGGTATGGGGTTGCGCCGTTGCGGTGGTGCCGTGGCAAAACCCCTTGGAACTCGTCCTCATCCTGCTTCCGGTGGCCGCTGTGGTGCTGCTCTACCACGCATACTCTCGTGAGCGGGGCCGCCGCGAGTCCGCCGAGAGGCTCAAGAGTGAACCTGGCACCTACGGTGTCACGGCGTCCCGTCAGCAGTTGCGCGGTGACATGGAGCGAGCCGTGAAGCGCGGTCAGTTCGTGTCCCATTACCAACCGGTGGTGGACCTTCGTGACGGTCGCATCGTGGGCGTCGAAGCCTTGTTGCGCTGGCGACATCCCGAGCGCGGACTCATCGGACCTGACGAGTTCGTTCCCATCGCCGAGGAGTCCGGGCTGATCGTTCCTCTCGGTGAGTTCGTACTTCGTGAGGCGTGTAGCCAAGTTTCCACCTGGCAGCGGCTCTATCCCGGCGTGTCGGATTTCTTCGTGAGCGTCAATATTTCGGCGCGGCAACTCCAGCAAGAACTCTTTGTCGAGACGGTGATGAATTGCCTTGGCTCGACTGGAGCCAAACCCACATCACTCGTGCTCGAGCTCACCGAGTCGATGCTGTTCGAGCCGAGTAGTCCTTTGCTGGGCAAGCTTGAGGCCCTGCGTCGCCAGGGCATTCGGATCGCCATTGACGACTACGGCACCGGATACTCGTCGCTGAGTTACCTGCGCAACTTGCCGGTCGACATCCTCAAGGTTGCCAAGCCATTTGTTGACGATCTGGCTGAAGATGCCGCTCGCGGGGATTTCGCTCGCGTGATCGTGACCCTGGGCCATTCACTGGGGCTGGAGATGGTGGCCGAAGGCATTGAGAAGCCCATTCAGGCATCTCAACTCGGCCTCATGGGATGCACCCTCGGCCAGGGATTCCTGTATTGCCACCCGGTGGGGCCGGCCGAGATCGGCGAACTGCTGGAGCGGGGCGGTTTCATTCCTGAGCGTGGCGATGAAGGCGTAAAACGCGGCCAGGTCATAAGTTTGCGTTAGCAGCAATACCCAGTAAGGCGACGCATCAGCGTCGCCTTACTGGGTATTGCTGCTAGCGTTGTGGTCCGCCGCGAGTCCGGCATTATCTCTGGCGGGCGTAACCACAACCGCCGCTGGTGACATCTGAGGGGAGACGTGACTATCTCGAATCATTCTGCGATGGCCGCCAGCGTGCTCGCCGGCAAACGCATTCTCGTCACGGGAGTGCTGACGCCCAAGAGCATTGCTTTTGCGATCGCGGCCGCCTGTCAGGCCGCCGGAGCGGAGATTGCGCTGACGTCCTTCGGCCGGGCCATGAGCCTCACTCAACGCAGTGCTTTGCGACTGTCGCCGGTGCCGCACGTCTTCGAGATGGACGCGGTCGATACCGATCAGGTTGCCGCTGTCGCCTCCGCGGTGAAAGATCGATGGGGCGGGGTTGATAGTGTGGTCCACGCCATCGGCTACGCACCTGAAGATTGTCTGGGTGGCAATTTCATGGAGACGCCGTGGGAGTCGGTGGCCACCGCCATACACGTCAGCAGCTTTTCCATGAAGACGCTGGCTCGCGAGTTTTCGCCACTGATGCCCCAAACTGGTGGTGCGATGCTGGCGCTGACGTTCGACGCCACCGTGGCGTGGCCGTTGTACGACTGGATGGGGCCGACGAAGGCGGCGCTGGAATCCATCGTGCGCTACTTGGCTCGCGACCTGGGCGATCGGAGAATTCGCGTCAACACCATTGCCGCCGGTCCTCTCAACACCATTGCCGCCAGGGCGGTCCCCGGATTTGAGGCCTTGCGCAACGCGTGGGCCGATCGGTCGCCGCTCCACTGGGACACCGGTGACGCCGGTCCGGTGGCCGATGCGGCAGTTTTTCTATTAAGTGACATGGCGCGAGCCGTCACCGGTGAGATCCTGCATGTTGACGGCGGCTTCCATTGCCTTGGTGCCCGCAACGTGGGCCCCGATTTTGGACCTACGGAGTAGGACTGAATGAGTGACAAGCGCGAGTCCGTGCGAGTGGTGGTTACCGGCATGGGGGCGGTCACTCCACTTGGTCTGGATGTCGATTCGACGTGGGCTGCCGCTCGGAGTGGTGTCTCTGGCGTCGACAAGATCACCGCGTTTGACGCTTCCAACCTGGCCACTCAAATCGCTGCCGAGGTCAAGGGGTTCGATCCTGAGGCCGTGTTGGGCAGGAAGGAGGCGCGACGTTCGAGCCGGACCATCCAGTTGGCGGTGGCGGCGGCGCGCGAGGCGGTCGCGGATTCCGGACTCGACATTGCCGCGATTGCAGAGCAGGTCGGCGTGCTCGTCGGCTCGGGGATTGGCGGTTTGGAGGTACTGGAGCGTGCGGTGGTCGCGTTGCACACGCAGTCGCCGCGTCGCGTTTCTCCGTTCACGGTGCCCTCGATGATTCCTGACATGCCGGCAGGCATGGTCGCCATCGACATCGGTGCCAAGGGCCCCAATTTCGCGGTTGTGAGTGCATGTGCCAGTGGCGCTCATGCCATCGGTGAGGCGGCGGAGTGGATCCGCCGTGGGGACGCCATTGCCGTGGTCAGCGGGGGGGCCGAGGCGGCGATCTGCGGAATCGGCATTGCCAGTTTCAACGCCATGCAGGCGCTTTCCACGCGCAACGACGAACCAATGAAGGCGTCGAGACCGTTCGAAAAGGACCGCGATGGCTTTGTCATGGGTGAAGGCGCGGGCATCCTCATCCTCGAGGAGTACGAACATGCTCGGCGCCGAGGTGCGCGCATCCACGCCGAACTCGTCGGCTACGGCGCCACCGCCGACGCAGCGCATATCACAGCCCCGGATCCCACGGGTCAAGGGGCGCGGCGTAGCGTCACCAATGCCCTGAATCGCGCGCATCGCACCCCTGACGAAATTGGTTACATCAACGCCCATGGCACTTCGACACAGCTCAACGATGTGGCCGAGACCAAGGCCATGCGAGCGGCGCTCGGTAGCGCCGCAACACGCATCCCGATGTCGTCGACAAAGTCGATGCACGGCCATCTGCTGGGTGCGGCTGGTGCTGTGGAGGCCGTCATCAGCATCAAGGCGATCCAAGACCAGTACGTGCCGCCGACAATCAATCTCGATGTGCCCGATCCAGAATGCGACCTAGATTACGTTCCCCACGTTGGCCGCAATGCGGCTATAGATCTTGCCATCAGCACGTCGTTTGGCTTTGGCGGGCACAATGCGTGCCTGGCTTTTGCCAAGATTGACTAAAACATTCGGGTACGAGCCCTAAATCAGTCGAGAACGTCAAAACGGTAGCCAACGCCTCGAAGCGTGGTGATCCGAACACCGGCGTTGGCGGGAAGCTTCTGGCGAAGCCACGCAATGTGGACGTCGACGGTATTGGTGGCACCAACATACTGCGGCCCCCAGACGGCGGCCAGCAACCCGTCCCGGCGCAAAACAATTCCTGAATGTGCCGCCAGGAAGAGCAGCAGATCGAACTCACGCGGAGAGATGTGAAGTTCGGTTTTATCGGCACAAGTAGCACGGTGGCTTTGCGGATCGAGCGTGAGCTTTCCGGCGACAACCGGGTCGGCGGAGCGTGGTATTGGGTTTTCGTTCCGCCGCAGTAACGCGTTCGCCTGAGCCACGACAAGGACCACGGGATCCCCGAGATCAAGGCTGGCGTCGGCTCCGGCATCGAGTGCTGCAGCACGTTCCGCAATGCTGCTGCGGCTAAGAACGATGAGCGGTGCCGCCGTGGTGCGCCGGAATGAGAGGGTTTCGGCCACTGGCGAGTGAGCCAAGGCGACGATGAGACAGACGTTCTTCGGCGCCACCTCCGACGACCAGTGATGCAAGGCTAGGACGCGGCGATTGTCGATCGCCAGACTCCGCTGCAGCGCCACGGCGAAATCCTCGGGAACGTGGATGAGTACGACTGCGAAAGTCACTGCTAGTAATTGGAAATGTTGAGTTCTTCGATCTGGGCGTGCTGGCGGCGGTGCTACCTGCATACCGTGCGGCGCGCCTCAACGTGCTCGATGCCATCGCGATGGAGTAAGGACGAGCCCCTACTCGTAACATGGGGCCCTACTCATAACTTTTGAGTTTCCGGTCCTATGGCCCAGGAATGTCGAGGATTACATCGCTCTTGGCGTCCGGACAGCCCCATCGAGCGTCAGTTCATTTCCGCCGACACATGATAGGCGTTGCTTGCATATGATAGGATTGTCATGCAATGGACGTGGCCCATCCCTATCTTGTCCTCATGTCCAAGGTGGCTGGTGCAACGTTTCTTGTGCTGAGCCGGACGACCGGACCTATGACCGGCCGACAGATTGCCCGTCTGGCCGGGGCATCGCAGCCTGCGGTACAGGCTGCACTAACCCACCTGGTCGAGCACGGTCTGGTTGAATCACGGTCGGCAGGCCGAGCGAACCTCTATTCCCTCAATCGCGACCATATCGCCATGCCGGCGGTGGAAGCTGCTCTGGGGATGAAAGCGGCCTTGGTCGAGCGACTCCGAAGCTTTGTGAAGAAATGGTCTTCTTCGGAGTCTGCGCCGGTTCATATATCTCTGTTCGGATCGACGGCCCGGGGCGACGGGGACACGCACAGCGATATAGACCTCTTCATTGTCCGTCTCGAGACTTGCGATGCCGATGACGCCACATGGAGGCGCCAAATAGCGGAATTGCAGAATCAGGTCGAACGGTGGACGGGAAACCGTGTTGCACCCATCGATGTGAGTTGGGGGAAACTGAGACAGATGGCGCAGCAGAACTCTCGCCTGCTGGCAGATGTGCGCCGGGATGCGGTCCTTGTCGTTGGCTCTCCGATTGACGAGCTACTCAGTTATAGGCGGTTGCCCATGCAACAGGGGGAGTCCGGTTGATGCCGCGCGGTGGCATTCGAACGAGTCCATGCGACGTGCAGGATGCTCGAATCCGGCTTCAACACGCCGGCAAGTTCATCGAGGTGGCTCAACTCGTTGCAGCGGTGGCGGACGACGACGAGGACTACGGCAATGTGGTTGCGTCTCTCGCCGTACTTGGCGGGATTGCTGCCGCAGACGCGGCATGCTGCGTTGCGACGGGGCAACGTTCCCGGTCACAAGATCACCATGACGCCGAAAAGATCGTCGCCCAGGTCCATCCGGGTGGGGACAAGGCCGCACTTGATCTGCGCCGTCGCTTCGCTCTAAACAGCGCGTTGGCACCACGACATCGTGTTCGAACAGGCCGATCGGTTTGACCACGATGCCGGCCAGCTCTCCGTCGTCGAGGATGACGTCGCGGAGTTTGCCAAACTTGTGACCATCGTGGCCGAGCATCACGCTCTCGCCCGGCGTGACCTCAATCTCGCTCACGGGCTTGTTGAGAGTTGCAACCAGAGGGTGCACCATAAGTGCTCCACCGAGAACTGCCACCTCAACCGCCAACCCATCACTCAGGGTGGGGTCGTGCGGTTCTGACGGGGCAAATCCCAGGTAGGGAGGCAGCTTGCGAACGTCTTTGGCGGAGAGGCTCAAGTCAATACGATCGCGACTGAGTTGACTGATGGC
Organism: bacterium; assembly: GCA_014874355.1. Classification (GTDB taxonomy): domain Bacteria; phylum Chloroflexota; class Dormibacteria; order Aeolococcales; family Aeolococcaceae; genus JACWAJ01. The sequence goes on from JACWAJ010000066.1 coordinate 66,510, forward strand.
CGTCAGCGGCACCACAATATCGATCTTGAGCAATGCGGTGCCCGGATGGAAGCGTAGGCGCCCGAAGCTGCGGGTCTCCTTCACGACCAGTGCGCTCATTTCCCACTTCTCGCGATCGATGAGCACCCGTTCGAGATCGCCAACAGGGTTGCCATCTTGCGTATAGACGCGTGCCCGGAGATGGAAATCGGATCTGCGCAGAAGTAACGTACCCTGTCGCCATCTCGTCGCCATCTGGCGACAGGGCCTGCGTCAGATCACCTGCAAGCGATAGCACCCAGGTCCGCTGGCCACGACACTGTGTGACATCGGCCCCTGGCGGATCTTCGCGAGTGCAGGGTAGTTTCTCTTTGAGTGGATATAGACCGCCCGCCTATCGGGTTAGGGAATAGATAGGGGGGAACTCCACACCCCCACGATTGGTGACTGAATGGGTGGCGTAAGTAGCGTGAGACCACCTTCTGAAGAAGGTCCGTTCGTGGACCTTCGGATCCTCAAGGTCGTTACGGTGGTAGTGTCCGTCACGCTCGTTATGGCGACGGCAGTCCTCAACTACATGGTTTTCGAGGATGAATACTCGGCGTTCAGCCCCACTATGGCTCTCGCCCACTTTGCGATGGCGGGCTGCACGGTCCTCGGTGTCTTTGCCTTCGCCGCCGCAATGTTCTATTTCGTCAGGCGGGCCGAACGGCAGAACATGTATTGCAACCGGCAGATGGCGATCGCCACCGCTACCGAGCGCAGCCACATTGCCCGTGAGATGCACGACGTCGATGCTCAGGTGCTCGCCGCCATCCACGTGCGGCTCCGAGCCCTCGCCGCTCATGTGCCGATGGGCAGCCCGATAGCCTCCGAGGTCGAGGACATCGCCAACATCTGCGGGGATGCATACCGCGACGTGCGCGAGGCACTTCTCGGGCTACGCGCGGCCAGCCGCAACGATGGCAGTTTCCTCGAAGGGCTCAAGGCATACCTGGACAAGTACAGCCGCCAGTTCGGGATTGCCGCCTCCCTCGAGACCTCGCTCGACGGCGAGCCGCAGATGTCCCCCCATTGCGAGATCCAGATCATCCGAGTCATCCAGGAGGCGCTCTCCAACGTCCGTAAGCACTCGAGGGCGCAGTCCGCAATGGTGCGTGTCACGGCGACCAACGACGAGGTCACCTTTGTGGTTTCCGACAATGCCCAGGGATTCGATCTACGTCAGGATCACTTTGACCGCGATCGCTACGGGATCAGCACGATGCGCGAGAGGATGGCGTTGATCGGGGGGACCCTGGCCATCGAGACACGCCCAGGAGCCGGCACGCGGGTAATCGCGAAGGCTCCGTTGCGCGACATCGTGCCGACGCGGGTTCCCGTCCCAGTTGGTGCGGGTTCTCTTCGTGGAGACGACCGTGCAGTCGGCTGAACCACCCATCCGCATTCTTTTGGTCGACGACCAGGACCTCTTCCGCGGCGCCATCGGGATCCTGATCGACGGTCAGCCGGACATGACAGTCGTCGGCCAGGCAAACAACGGACTCAAGGCGGTCGAGCAGGCGCACGCCTTGGACCCGGACCTGATCGTCATGGACGTGGAGATGCCGGTAATGAACGGCGTCGAGGCGACCCGCCTAATCCGCGAGCAACTGCCTCACATCAAGATCGTCATGCTCACAGTCTCCGAGCCGGACGATCACCTCTTCGACGCCATTCGCTTTGGCGCCCACGGCTACCTTTTGAAGGATCTTCGTCCCGACCAACTCTTCGACCTGCTCCGCTCGGTCATGCGCGATCAGACGCCGCTTGCACCTGCGGTGGCCAGCCGGCTGCTCGACGAGATGCGCAGCGGGTTACCGACGGCGCGCGCGGTGGGACCCAGAGCACAGGAGGAGCCGGTGATCACCCGTCGCGAACTGGAAATCCTCCAATTGGCGGCCGAGGGTCTCAGCAACAAGCAGATCGGGGCCAGGCTGTGGATCACCGAGGGCACGGTGAAGAGCCATGTCCACAACGCCTTCGACAAGCTCGGCCTGGACAACCGCGTCCAGGCCGCGTCGTACGTCGTCAGTCACGGTCTGGCCCGCCGTCCGCAGCACGACCCCCCCTCGCTGTCGCGTGGGCCCAAAGGTAGAGACCCGCAGGGCTGAACCTGTACCCGTTTTCTACCCGGTGGCGGATGTGGTCGGTGCCTGGGGAAAGCCACCATTGTCAACGGCCCAGTCTGCCGGCCCGTAAGGGCCCAGACACATTGCGGCCAAGATCGACAAACACCGCCTGGTCAGGCCGGGGGGGAAGTAGACAACGTGGGAATCGTCCGGAGGATCACCTCAATCTCCGACCGGACACTGGGCCGGGTAATCAAGGTCGGGATCCTTCTGCTCGTGCTCGGCGTCCCGGTATTCGGGTTTGTGTACCTTCGAGACCAGTACGTCCCCAGTGGAACGTCGCTCATCGATCGCCAGATCGCAGATGCGGAGCAGGCGGTCAGGAGTCAACCCAACAAGATTGCGCTCAGGCTCAACCTGGCCGCTGCATACCTGGCCGCCAAGTGGTACGACGATGCCCTCAACCGGTACGACGAGATCCTCCAGGTCGATAGGGGTGAACCCCAGGCACTGCTCGGGCGGGGCGACATCCTTGTTCTGCAAGGCAAACTGGACGATGCGAAGGCGGCCTATGAGGCGCTGGTTGCAGAGGCGGTGGGGTCATCCGGTGGGGAGTTCGCCGCCGCCGACCCCAACCTCGAGCATGCGTACTACGGTTTGGGCTCAGTTGCCCTCAAACAGCACCTGCCCAAGGACGCTGTCACCGACCTCGAGGCGGCGGTCAAGATCGACTCATCGGATGCCGACTCGTGGCACCTCCTAGGGGTTGCCAATCTGGAGATCGGTTTGCCGGACAAGGCGGTCGCCGCTTCGCGCCAGGCGATCCTTTTCATTCCCACCGGCTGGTGCGAGCCTTATCAGACGCTGCACGATGCGTATCAGCAACTCGGGGACAAGCCGCAGGCGCAATATGCGGGCGCAATGGTGGCGGTCTGCCAAAAGCGACCCGATGACGCCAAGCGGCAACTTGAGCCGCTGACATCGGGGCCGGTCGCGGTTGACGCCATGCTGGGTCTGGGGCTGATTGCCGACAGCAAGTCGGACAGGGCGACGGCAATCAGCTGGTATACCAAAGTCCTGGCGCAAGATCCCGGGAATTTCACCGCAACCAGCGGCCTGGCGGCACTCGGCGCGCCGATACCCTCGCCTTCGCCCACCGCCAACATCCCGGCGTCAGCCAGCTGATATGAGCGAACCCAGTCCCACAACTCACCACCGGCTCAAACTGAGCGTTGCTGCGGGTGTGACGTTGTTAGTCGTGGCCTTCGGCGCTGTGGTCGGGCTCTACGTGAGCCGGCGCGAGCCGCTATCGGCTTTGCTCCCGAGCTTCTCCCAGATAAAGACTCCCCACTACCTCTTTAGCGTCAACGGCCCCAAGCGCCCACTCGGAATCGCGGTCAATTCGTCGGGTGATCGGCTCTACGTGACCCAGAGTGATGGCGACCGCACGGTGCTCGCTTTTGATCGCTTGGGCAACCAGGTCGCGGTCCTCAAACCTCCCGCCAAGACTGGCGACATGCATGTGCCCGTCTATGTGGCGGTCAATCCGGTCACCCAGGACGTTTATGTCTCGGACCGGATGGCTGCGTCCATCTACATCTACAGTTCGTCGGGCACTTACCGCCAGACCTTCGCCCCCCAAGGCAATCTGGGCGTGGATTGGAGCCCCATGGGACTGGCGTTCGACAGCCACGGCAATCTCTATGTGACGAACGTCGCGGGCACGGCCCCAGACCAGAGTGGCCCGCATCAGCGCGTCTTTGAGTTCGCGCCTGACGGCAAGCTCACTCGCACGCTGGGAGAGGGTTCCAAACTCAACTTCCCCAACGGCATCGCCGTCGACAGCAGCGGCAATGTTTACGTGAGCGACAGCAACAACAGCCGGCTGCTGGTCTTCACTCCCAACGGATCCATCGCAGGTTCGATCTCGGGAGGGCAGGGCGACAGTAACCTGGCTTTGCCGCGCGGAGTGGCCCTGGACAACTCCGGCCGGCTTTACGTTGTCGACATCACGGCCAACATGGTCAAGATGTATCACAGCCTGAACGGGTCGCTGGTCCTGGCCTATACGGGTTCGTTTGGTTCCCAGGGATCGGATGACGGTGCCTTTGAGTTCCCCAACGGCATCGCCGTCGACACGCATGCCCGCATTTACGTCGCAGACCGTGACAACAACCGCGTACAGGTTTGGAGTTATTGATTCGTGCCCTTGAAGCAGCATCGACTATTACCAGGAGGATTGAACCAGTAGTGAGGCGAGTACCCCTTTGGGTCGTGGCCCCGGTAGTGGCATTGGCGGCGGGAGCCCTGATGGCCTCGCCGGTGAGTGCGGACGGTGGCCCGCACAGGTACACGGCGACGCCCAGCGCCACCACCGACGGCTGTGCCAGCTGCCACAGACTGCACACCGCGCAGGGATCGCACCTGTTGAAGGATATCGAGCCCATGCTCTGCCTCTCCTGCCACGGACAGGACGCCGAGGGCGCGAACAACGACGTGGAAGATGGCATCGGCTACATCTCCTACGGCAACCCAAGCGGTAAGTACGATCCCCACCGGACCGGCAACGGCGGCACCTATGGCACCACCGGTAAAGGCGGGACGTACGTCGCGGGCGCGCCGATTGGGGCGCTGCGTAGCGGTGGCTTCAGCTATGCGCTGATCGGCTCGGCCCTTGCGACCGGTCAGCAGGCCACACCTGATCTCCAGGAGAGCCTCAACACGGGCAACATTCCGGTGCTGCCGCTACCCACTGCCACCGGCGACCTCAACACTTCGATGCTCGTCCCGGTGACGTCGTCGCACGCGGTCGGCGGAACGGACACCACGGCCTGGGGCAATGGCACATCTGGCTATGGGTCGACCATCCAACTGCGCTGCAGCTCGTGCCATGACCCGCACGGAAACGGCAACTACCGCATCCTGCGGCCTATCCCCGTGCAGTCGGGAGCGTCCACTGGCGTGACCATCGCAGACGAGACCACCGACAGTGGCTTCTCGAAGGCCTACATCACCACCAACTACTGGGACATCCAGCCGTATGAGTTGAAGATGACGTCAGCAACGACATGGACCTATCAGAAGCCGGTGGCGGCTCAGTCCTTCATCCCCAACATCTCGGCCTGGTGCACGACCTGCCATACCCGCTTCATGGCGGCGAGTGGATCGGGCGAAGTCTCCACCGGCGATGCGACGTATACGTATCTCCACAAGTCGGATGGCACCACCCAGGGTTCGGCCAACTGCATCCAATGTCACGTGGCCCACGGTTCCAATGCAAGCATGGGAACGGGCACACAGTCGAGCCAGGTCACCCTGCCCGACGGCACCGCCGGCGACTCCTACCTGCTGCGCATCGACCAGCGCGGCATCTGCGAGATGTGTCACAAGCGCTAACCAATCCGGCCGGCAAGCCGGGGTGGCCCTGTGGGGCCACCCCGGCTTGCCAGTCATCTAAACACGCTCACGGCTGAACAAAAAAAGCATGAGAAGCCTCACCCTCACAACGCCCAGGATCCTTACCTCCGTCCTGGTCGCGGGGGTGGGGGTACTCATGCTTTTCTGTCTGTCCCGGTCAGACGGTGGATCAGGTGCGGTAAGCCTGGCGAAAGCGGCCTCCCCGTCCCACTATGCGCTGGCTGCTGCGGCGCTGAACCCCTCCGGGACGGTGTCGCCGCAGACCTATGTCGAAGGCGCACACGGCCCCTATTCGACCACCGCGACGGACGAGTGCGCTACCTGTCACCGCAGCCACACCGCCAAGAACAGCGGCCTGCTGACGCGGTCGGTGCCGCAGAGCACGCTCTGCTTCACATGCCACGACGGGACGGGTGCTGGCAGCAACGTCCTGGCCCAGTACCGCGATCCCTTGGTGCCGGCCAACGACACCGCCGTACGGAGTTACTACAGCCACGACGCCCTGGTCCCCACAGCGCACACCCTGGCCTCGCTCAATCAATTTGCGGGTGTGCTCAACCGTGAGAGCGAGTGTGGCGACTGTCACAACCCGCACACAGTTGACATGGCGGCGAGTACGGAGACCACGACAGGCTGGACGGCGTCGGGACCGCTATCCCACATTTCAGGCGTATCGGTCGTCAACGGCAGCGCCGGCACGCAACCGGCATACACCTTTCTCGACGGGGTTACGGACCCTATCACCCGCGAGTACCAACTCTGCTTCAAGTGCCACTCGGGGTTCACAGTGTTGCCCCCCAACACTGGGTTCACCGCCTCGCAGTACCTGCTCGACAAGGCGGTGGAGTTCAATCCCAACAACCCATCGTTCCATCCTGTCGAGGCCCCCGGAACCAACGCCACCCAGAAAATGAACGACAGCCTGGCCGGCACGTCGCCGTACAAGCAGTGGAGCTTCACTTCGGCAAGCACGATTCGATGCTCCAACTGCCATGCCAGTTACACGTCCTACAACGGGGGAACTCCACCGAGCGCCGGTTCCGACCTCAATGCGCACACGTCCAAGAACGCGGGCATTCTCATCCAGAACTACCGCGACCGTGTGTTGAAGAGCAACTCCGAGGCGTATAGCTCTGCCGATTTCGCGCTTTGCTTCATGTGCCACGGCGACTACCCGTTCACGCACTCCTCCACCACGGTGCAGACCAACTTCAGCCTGCATAACTGGCATGTGGCATCAATCGCCGGTGTGGGTTCGGGGGGCACCGACATTGATACTCCGGGAGCCGGTCAGGGCAATGCCCTCTGCTCTGAATGTCACTTCCGACTTCATTCGACGACGTACGCGGTTGGGTCGCAGTCGATCCCGGGAACCCGGTTGGTCAGCTTTGCACCCAATGTTACGCCCAACGCTGGCGTCATCTCCTGGGCTCCGGGGGCGACCGGCCACGGCTCATGCACGTTGACCTGCCACGGCGTTGCCCATAACGGCTGGTCGTACTAACCGGCTTTTGCAGCCGGTCAACCTCTACCCAAGGATATAGGCGGGTCCACGTAACGTCCCACCGGGCCAACTATTTCCGACCGCACCCTCTATCTGAAACGGGCCTCACGGCGGATGTATGCCGCCCCGCCGCCGCCGAGAATTAAGGCTCTTCGCAATTGGCACCAGCATGATGCTGGCGTACACGGGGGGAACGTCTGAATGAGTGGCAGCAGTTCGGCGTTGCCTGCCAACCGACGCCGCGGCCCCAAGGCCAAAAATGTGCCGGCGACCGCACTCGACGGGGGCATTGACGCGCAGGATCTCAAGCCAGAGTTGCTCGCCCGGCTGGGTCTCAGCCGGCAGGCAAGCGACCAGGAGATCGAGCGAGTCCACCAGGAACTGGTCGACTTCCTCGACGGCGCGCCGCAATCCCTCCAGCCGTGGGCCCGGCGAGAGTTCGCCCAGGCCGAAGCCATACATGCTCTGCTCTCCAATACCGCACACGCGCGGCCAGAGTGGCCACAACGGGGCACGGCGGCGAGCGACTCGCTGCTCGGAGCCGCAGTTTCCGAGCGCGACGTCATGCAAAGCGCTGAAGCCGACGAACTGCTCGAGGAGTACGAGCGTGAGCCCGCACCGCGTCGTGCTCGGAAAGGTACCCCGAGGCGGCCGGTGTCGCCGGGGCGCGCCCGCCTGGCTAAACGCGTTCTCGTCGTAGCGCTGGTGGTTGCCGGAATCGGGGGGATCGGTTTTGCGGTGTACCACTGGAACTGGAACGGCGGATCGTCCATCCCGGGGATCAGCGGGAAGCCGGACACCAGTGCCGCGTCCAGCACGCAACTGGACACCGCCCAGGTGGCCAAGCTCATGGCCAAGCTCAAGACCAGTCCCAACGACGTGCCGACATTGCTGGCACTCGGTAATTTGTATTTCAACGCCAACGACTTTGCCAGCGCCACGCAATTCATGAAGCAGGTGGTCGCCATCGAACCCAAGAACGTGACCGCGTTGCTCGCTCTCGGGGCCGGAGACTTCAACAGCAATCAGAACGTCCAGGCAGAGCAGGAATGGCTGCAGGTGGTCGCCATCGACCCCAACAACGTCGAGGCGCATTACGACCTCGGGTTCCTCTACCTCAGCGGGAACCCTCCCGACATGGCGAAGGTCAAGGCGGAGTGGAACAAGGTGATTGCCATTGCACCCAACTCCGACGTGGCCAAGACGGTAGCCGCCCACCTCCAGAGCCTGGCGTCGTCCAGTCCCGCGGCGAGCGGTGGATGAACCCATGACTGCTCTCAGCTTGGTGATCGCCGCCCTCGCTGCCGGGTTTGTCTCGTTTGCCTCGCCCTGTGTGTTGCCTCTGGTTCCCTCATACGTGGGCAACATGGTTGGCGTGCTCTCCACCGATACGCGAGCGCGGCGGCGTGCCGCACTCCCGCACGCGACCGCGTTCGTGGTGGGTTTCTCAATCGTCTTTGTGGCCCTGTGGGCGTCGCTTGGGCTGGTGGGCTCAGTCCTGCACAGCTACGCGCCTCTGCTCCGTGAGCTGGGCGGCAGCATTCTTGTCTTCTTCGGCCTCCAGGTTGCCGGAGTCATCTCGATCCCCGCGCTCTATCGGGAGTTCCACTTGCCGATCGGACGGGGGGCTGGGGGAGCGCCGGCCACACTCCAGCGCAATGCCCCGCCCAGCTTCTGGCGTTCAGCCCTGCTTGGAGTTGTCTTCGCCGCCGGCTGGACGCCGTGCATCGGGCCCACACTGGGCGGCATCATCGGGCTCGCGTCGGCGAGTGCGTCGGTTGCTCAGGGAACGGTGTTGCTCGTCGCCTACTCGATTGGGCTGGGTATCCCGTTCATCCTGGTGGCGATCGGCGCAACCTCCGTCACCGGTCGCCTCGCCTGGTTTCGCCGTCACCAGGTCGCGGTGGAGCGGGCGACCGGGGGGTTTTTGGTCTTGGTGGGCTTCCTGATGCTCACCAACACCTTTGCGCGCTTGGCGGGACTGCTGCCCGGGATCAGGGTCTGAGGAGGGCACCGATGAAACGCGCTACCGAACCCATCGACGACCTTGACGTGGGGCTACAGATTCCAATCTCGGATATTTTCGATCGGATCTGGCGCCTCTTCGTATCCATGCGCACGGGGCTGGCTCTCATCCTCGGGCTGGCCGTGCTCTCACTGATCGGGACTCTCCTGGTCCAAGCCCCACCCGAAGTCAAGGCCGATCCCACCGCGTACGCGACCTGGCTGGATTCGATTGCCCCCAAGTACGGCGGATGGACCCGCATTTTCGACTCGGCCGGATTCTTCTCCATGTTCAGTTCAGTGTGGTTTAGAGGCGTTACGGTGCTGCTGGTCACGTCGATTGTGGCCTGCTCCATTCGTCGCGCTCCGCTGCTGTGGCGGCGCGCCGTCCATCCTCGCATTGCGATGGGCGATTCGTTCTTTGCCAATGCTCCGCTCACCACCGTGTTTGGTGCGAACAGCAACCCCGAGGCCACACTTGAGGCCGTGCGGCGGGTGCTGCGACGCCGGCACCTTCGGGTTAGCGTCGACTCCAGCGGTGGCGACATCCACGTCCACGCCGATCGCTTCCGCTGGGGGCCGTGGGGGACCATCGCGGCCCACCTCTCCATCATCTCCATCCTCGTCGGCGCGGTCATCGGCGCCACGTGGGGCTATCGCGACAACTCGCTTGCGGTGGCGGTGGGCAATGCACCTGTTGCGGTGGGTGGGGGCACGGGCCTAACGGTAGCGGCACGGTCCTTCTCGGCCACGTATTATCCTGGCGGCTCCACCCCCAGCGACTACTCCAGCGTCCTGGCCGTCTATCGCAATGGCCGCGAGGTTGCGTCGCAGACGGTCCGGGTGAACCAGCCACTTCAGGTCGGCGATGTCGCCTTCCACCAGGCCTACTTCGGCGGCGCAGTCGCGATGCGCGTCCAGGATGCTGCCGGGAAGGTGCTCTTCGACGAGGCTGTACCGCTGCTCCTCGCGTCGACAGATGGCAAGGAGAGCGTAGGGCGGTTCAGTCTCCCCGAGGTTGGCGCGACGGTATACGTTGTCGAGGCGGCTTCGGGCGTGGTCGATCCTAGTATCAGGGCCGGCCAGGCCAAGGTCGAGGTCTACAACCCGGGATCAGACCAGCCCGCCGCAACGTCAGTCGTCTCCCAGGGCCAATCTGCACCCGTGGCCGGGCTGATGTTCACGTTTGTTCGCGAGCGGCAGTTTGCGGGGCTCATGGTCGCGCGCGATCCCGGTGCACCGCTGGTTTGGGGCGGTGCGGTACTCCTGGTGCTCGGCATTGTCCTTGTCTTCTACTTCCCGCACCGACGCATCTGGGTGCGCCTCCGCCGCGACGAAATGCATACCACCGAGGTTCGTCTGGCATCGGCACAGCGCCGCGATGCAGGCTTCGCCGCGCATTTCGCGCGGATTGCCGATGACATCAAAGCCGCCGTCAAGGCGGCACACACTCCGTAGAGAGGAAAGCCATGTTCAAGATGTCCGAATACAGTTTTGTCGCCGGCACCATTGCGGTGGGGCTGGCGCTGGCGTGCTATGTGCTTGCGTTTATTGCCGTACGCATCGCCCGGGCCAGAACCGGGCTCGTGGCTGCAGGGGTGGGCGGCGAGACGGTCGTCGTGAACGGAAGTGGCATGGCGGGTCTGGCTGCGTACGGCAGTCTCATCACGTCGCTGGCGCTGGCCTTCCTGACGATGTCGCTTATGTTTCGCACCATCGCATCTGGCCATGGACCGTTCGTCAACATGTACGAGTTCGCCATCGCGTTTGCATGGGGCGTCGTCGCAGTCTACGTCTACTTCGAGCACCGGTATCACCAACGGATGCTCAGCGTGCTTGTCCTTCCGGTGGCACTTGGACTGCTGATCTACGCCACCATGCAACCGGCGGATATCGAGCCGCTGGTTCCCGCGCTCCAGAACAACCTGCTGCTGACGATCCACGTTGCCGTTGCCATCATCGCCTATGGAACCTTCGCCATTGCCTTCGCGTCTGCGGTGCTGTACCTGATCCAGCCTGATGGCGGGATTCCCGGTCTACCCAAGCCTGAGGTGCTCGATTCGATAGCCCATCGCGCGGTGGTGATCGGCTTTCCCTTTCTCACTTTGACCATCGTCTTTGGCGCGCTCTGGGCCAATATCGCCTGGGGCAGCTACTGGAGCTGGGATCCCAAAGAGACCGCGTCACTGGTCACGTGGCTGCTCTTTGGTAGCTACCTTCACGCCCGGGTTGTGCGTGGATGGCGGGGCCGCCGAGCGGCATGGCTGCTCGTCATCGGTTTCGCGGCTGCAATCTTCACCTTCTTCGGCAACCTCTTCTTCGGCGGGCTGCACAGCTACGCCACCGGCGGTGGCAACTAGCCATGGCTGCTTCGCGGCAGGATCGTCCCACTCCGAGCCGGCTGAGCACCATTGTTGTGATGGCGGTGACCGCAGTCACAATTCTGCTGGTGACAGGTCTGGTCAACCGTTCGTCGGCCAGTGGGGATGGCCTCACGCCGGTCACCCTCTCCGGCCCTGCCGGGCCACCTCCGCAGGTGGGCGCGGCGGTGCCAACATTTACGGCAACCGCCATTGACGGCAAGACACTGTCGCTTGACGGGCTGCGCGGACATCCGGTATGGCTGACGTTCGGAGCGAGCTGGTGCCAGGAATGCCGGGCGGAGAACCCGGACATAGAGGCTGCTTATGCGCAGTTCAAGGCGCATGGTGGAGAAATCGTTGCCATCTACATCTCAGAGGATCAATCGGCGGTTTCAGACTATGTCTCGCGGGTCGGCATCACGTATCCGGTAATCGCCGATCCGGCAACCAAGGTCGCCTCGCTGTACGGGGTCCTCGGCGTTCCGGGGCACTTCTTCATCGACAGCTCAGGTGTCCTGCGTGTCCAGAAGAACGGCGCTCTCGATCCGTCCGCCATCGGCGCGGCGCTGGCCGCGATTAGCCGATGACGAAGTCGTCGCGCGAGGCGGTTGATGACGCCACCTCTTTGCCGCAGCCACAAAAACCGGCACGGCGCCGTGGCCGCCGGCGCATTCGCCGCCTGCTGCGGCGGTCGATTCATAGCTGGCAGGGAATCCTCATCCTCGCCCTATTGGTGATCGGCTCGGGTGTGGCAATCACCGCCGGTGGGGCTGCAGCTCTTCGCTGGACCGAATCGGCGGGCTTCTGTGGCCAGTGCCACACCATGAGTCCTGAACTTGCGGCTTATGCCACTTCGCCGCACCACGACGTGGCCTGTGGTGAGTGCCACGTCGAACCAGGTGTTGAAGGGTGGGTCAAGTCCAAAGTCGCGGGCACCAAGCAGCTCTTTCAGCTCGTCACCGATTCCTACCCGCGACCAATTCCTCCTCCCGTGCATGTCGACCTGCCCCCGGTGCAGGAGACGTGCCTCCGCTGTCACCCGCTCGACAAGATAACGGCGGCGGATGCGCCTGTCACCCGGGTGCGCCGGGTGCATTACGACTCGGACCCGGCCAATACGCCAGAACAGGTCTACGTTCTGATCGCGCCGAGCCAGGTGGGTCCAGACCCGACCATTGGCGGTGGGGTCCACTGGCACGTCCAGCAGGACGTCACATTCACGACGCCGGACGACCGTAGAAGCGTTATCGACTTGGTCGATGTGCGCTTCAAAGACGGAACCACCAAGGAATTCGTGGCGCGATCACAGGTGTCCATCAGCAGCGACGTGACCGCTGATGTGCAGCGGTTGCGCTTGATCGAGAACTCGCAGCGCATGGACTGTCTTGATTGCCACAACCGGATCGGCCATGAGATTCCCAGTCCTGGCGAAGCCATCGACGCGGCTATGACCGCAGGTCGCATCAACCCCAGCCTTCCCGACATCAAGCGCTATGGCGTCCAACTGGTGAGTGGCAACTATCCTTCGTACACCGCCGCCGATCGGGCGATTGCCGGCCTCGGCGAGTTGTACGTCACATCAAATCCGAAGCTGCTGGTCACCCACCACCAGCAGATCAGCCAAGCGATCATGGAGCTACAGAAACTTTACCGGCAGGTGGCCACGCCGGGGATGCAGGTGACCGCGACCACCTATCCCTCCAACCTGGGCCACCTTTCTTCAACCGGCTGCTTCCGGTGCCACGACGGTGCGCACTATCGGGTGGTGAACGGCAGCCTCACCAACGAGGTGATCTCGTTTGCATGTACCACTTGTCACACGTTGCCGGCATCCGGCCTGCGAACGGACATTGCCTCTACGGTGAACAAGGACGGCGTCCCCGCCAACCATCTGATCCCGGGCGGGATCCTCAATCAGCACGGCGGGCTTGCCAATTCGCTGGGCGTTTCGACTTGCTTGTACTGCCACCAACCCGTTTACTGCGCCACCTGCCACGCGACCACCGACCTGGTGGCGCCAACTTCGCCATAGGAGCATGGGTCAGTAACATCATGCGACTGGTCGCCGCAGGTCTCGACTTTCACTCCGCGCCGCTGGCGGTGCGCGAGCGTGTGGTCATAAGCGATGACGAGGCGCCCGACCTGCTGCGCTACCTGGTGGGCAACCCTGGCATAGCAGGGGCTGCGGTGCTGTCGACCTGCAACCGTACCGAGTTCTATGTCACCTGTGAAAGCGAGCATCTGGCCGGCCAGGTGGTGGTCAAGCTCGGCCAGTATCTCGACCCTGGCAACACGCATCTTGCGGAGTGTCTTGTCGCCGATCGTGATGAAGCGGCCGTCGCCCACATCTGCCGGGTCGCCGCCGGTCTCGAGTCGATGGTGCTCGGCGAGGCGCAGGTTCTGGGTCAGCTCCGCAGAGCGCATCGACAAGCCGCGGACGCAGGTACCCTCGATGCCAAACTGGATAGGGTGCTGCGTGGGGCCATCGAGGCCGGGAAGCGGGTGCGTACCGAGACGGCGGTCGGCCGGGGAACGAGCAGCTTGAGCGAGGTGGCGCTGGCTGCCGCCGCAGCTGTGGTTGGCGATCTCAGCGGTGTTGGGGTGCTGCTCATCGGGGCCGGAAAGATGAGCCGTCTGGCGGCTCGCCGGCTTGTCGAGTTGGGGGCCCAGGTCAAGGTGGCGTCGCGCTCCGAGTCGGCGCACCGTCTCGCCGCCGAGATGGGGATCGTTCCGCTGGAATCGAGCGCCATCTCCGACGCCATCGCAGCCGTCGACGTGGTCATCTCCTCGACGTCTTGCCCTGGTCATGTTCTGGGTGCGCGCGAGGTTGCCGTCTGGCAGGCCAAACGGCGTGGTCGCTCGCTCTGCATAGTCGACCTCGCGGTCCCACGCGATGTCGAGCCGGCTGCAGCCGCGGTTTCCGGGGTGCACCTGATCGACGTCGACGAACTGGGCCAAAGGGTGGCGCAGTGCGTCGACGACCGCTGCCGCGCCTTGCCTGCGGCAACGGCAATCGTCAGCGAGGCGACGGCCGCAATTGCCAAGCGAATCGGCCACCACGTCGGCGCGAGCCCGACCATCGCGGCACTTGTCGAGCAGGCCGACACGCTGCGCTGTCGTGAGATGGAGCGAACCCTGAGTCATCTGGACGTCAACGACGAGGTGGTTGCCAGGATCGAGCAGTTAACCCGCAGCCTTGTGCGCAAGCTGCTCCACGCTCCGATCGGCCATTTACGTGCACATGCCAACGATCCGGCCGCGGCACAGATGGTGCGCCAGGTATTCGCTCTGGACGGCACATGTGCTGCCCACGAGCCTCATGGAACTACCGTTTAGGAGTGGTACCCGCTGCAGGACTCGAACCTGCGACCAAAAGATTAAGAGTCTTCTGCTCTACCAACTGAGCTAAGCGGGCGCAAACGGAAATTCTACTCAGGCCGGGCCGTCGCCGGTTCTAAGTTCTTCTACGGATGCGATCCAAGTTGAGTTCTATCAGGGAGCGCTTCTGCTGGAGTAGTCGCTGTTTCCACGACGGCGGCATCGGGGTGAGGCCGCGCCGCGGTGCCGTCAGCCCATGTTCGATCGCCTTACGGAGGTCGGCTGCGCCGCGGCCCGGGAATGTGGTCACCCGGCGTCCGAGGTCGTGGACCCCGAAGTGGCTGTCGCTGGCGCCGAGAGCCGCGCCCAGCCGTTCCTGGTGGGCGGCATAGAAGGCGTCAAGCCTCGGCCACGCCCACCGGAACACAGGCGCGGTGTGGCGCACCTCTATGCCGTCGACTCGGTGCGTTTCCAGCAGGCGCAGTGCTTGTCGCTCCGACATCGACGCGAAGTACGTTGGCATGAAGGGGTGAGCAATGATCGCCAGGGCGCCCTGATCGTGAATGGCGTCGATGGTGTCTTTCACCGACATTCCCATGCGCACGGGCCGTTCCAAGAAGATGCCGACGATGTGGAGTGCCGGTGGCATGTGAGTGGTTATCTCTTCGCCGCGGACGATGTCGACCCCCAACTCCTGGCCAAGAGCTGTCGCCGCGTCGAGGTCGCCTATGACGTCGTGATCGGTGATGCAGAGGACGGAGAGTCCGATCCGCGCGGCGGCACGAACCAACGCCTCCGCGGTCACCACGCCGTCGCTTGCCAACGTGTGGGCGTGGGTTTCGGCGATCGACATGCCCGGTGGCGGGCTCAGCTGTTGCAGGTTGGGGCCGTCGCGCTCAGGCAATGGCTCGGGTGTCTTCAGTATCCGGCACGGCAGCGGACTGGTGAGCGGGTGTGGCCTTCGATTCCTGAAGCGCGGCGATTCTGGGAACGGCGATCCGCATCATCACCAGCCAGGCGATGGCCGCCATGACCACGCCAGCGATCACATCGATGACCCAGTGCTCACCAAGGAAGACCACCGAGAACCAAACGAGAAGGCACCACCCGAATGCGATCCATGCCGCCTTCGGATAGAGCGGCTTCAGTGCGAGAAACCCCAGGAAGGGGAACGCTGCGTGCAGACTCGGGAAGGCCGCGACCTCATTGGGGTTGAGGTTCCAGATCTGTTGGTAGGCCGGACTGAGAGCACTCGGCAGATCGGCGCTCAGCTTGTGGGCCCCTATGGCAATGCCGTGGGCTTCTGCGTACCACGGTGGTGCGGTTGGCGCCAGCAGGTAGATAAAAAACGCAAAGAACGCCATCCCCATCAGCGTCGTCGTGAAGCGGAGGAATTGGGTGCGGTTCACCAGCCAGAGAACCAAGCCTATGGCAAGCGGAAAGACGAAGTGCAGGAAGTAGACCAGCGTGCCGACGAGGGTGAGAACGTGCTGCGCGTTGCCGCTGATCCAGGTCTGCAGCAGGTGGTTGGGGTACTGTCCGAGGAAGAGGGTGCGCTCGATGTTGGCGAGATCCGCCATGTGGATGGGGAAACCCAGCTTGGGCGCGATTCCACGCATTGCCTCCCAGCCAAGGAAGATGGCGACGAAGGGAATCCAATCCCTGAGGTAGCCAAAAAAATGACCGCTGAGCAACCCGATGGGCACTAGCAGTACCAGGATGTAGTCGGGCGATACGGAGACCCCCCGCCAGATCATCAAGCCTGTGGCTGCCAGGAAGTACGTGAGCGAGATGGCGACAAGAGGCCCGGGGCGGCGTGCGCGCGCCAGATAGCCAGTCATGTGAGCGCAGTCTACGTGAGGGTGCGCCGTACCCGCCCTGATCCATGCTCGGCTAAGGCGGGCCTTCGACATAGTTGTGTTGCCGCCAGCGGATGTAGGCGTATATGAGCAGCAGCAGGCCTATCATTTCGTAGATGAGCGGCTGCGGCCAGTGGAACAATCCGACGATAAAACCGCTGCTCGCCTTCGGCTGTGCCGTGCTTGATGTTGGGTGTGGTGTTGGTCGCGGTGTTGGCGTCGGTGTGGCCACGGACGTTGGCATGGGGGCACCGGATTGTTCGGCGATGAGCTGGGGTGGTGGTGGTGCGCCGCTGTCCGTCACCTTGTAGACAAGGCCACCACTGGCCGGAGGATTGACGGCGATGTACACCGTCGGAGGGTTGGTCGGGGCGACGGCTATCGACACGACGTTCTTCTTGGTGGGTGGGAGACCTGATGAAACGTCTACGTAGGTGACACCGGAGTCGGAGGATCGCAGCATGGCGCCGCCACTGGATCCGCTGGCGTCGGCTCCGCTGTACACGACGCTGGGGTCCAGCGGGCTGAATGACGATGTTGTCAGCGGCAACTGCTCAGTTCCGACTGAGGGGAGGTTGGTGGCGGGAGACCAGGTTTGACCGCCGTCGAGGCTGCGCAGCGACTCTCCGACATAGTGATGCTGGCCTGGCTGGCCGGTATCAGTGCTGATGTCGACCACGATCGGTCGGTTGGTGATCGCCTGCGATACCGGGCCTGACGTCAACGATAGAACCACGGCTGCGGCCGGCAGGCCGCTTCCCCGGTCGACCTTCCAGGTACTGCCGCTGTTGACCCAGAGGTATCCCTGACGGGTGTCACCACTGTCGGTTCCAGCTATCAACTTGAGGTCGGGGAAGTTGGCGACGACGGCCAGGGAGTTCACGCTCACGCCTGCGAGGCCGCTACGTGTCCAGTTGTCACCGTTCACGGATAGCGAGACTCCGTCATCGGTGCCGGCGGCGATTTGCGAGAGGCCAAACGCCATGCTGCGGACGTTGCGGTTGGATAGACCCATCGAGACATCCCGCCATATGACGCCGCCATCGGTGCTGGTCTTGATTCCCTGCCCGGCGGTGCCGGCATACATGTGCTGGGGGTCGCGAATGTCGAAGCCCACCGTGGTTACGCGAACGTGCGTGAGCGTGCTGGCTTTCCAGGCAACGCCGCCGTCACTGCTGTGGTAGACACCGTTGTCCGTCCCCGCGAGGATGAGGTTAGGGTCGTTAGGTGCGACTGCCAGGCTCCAGATGCGTCCGCCGCCTAGGCCGGGCAAGGAGCCCACCTTTGACCAGTCGGCAAGGGCGGGGGTCACCGGGAGCGCAAGCGTTGCCGTGGCGATGCAGACGATAGCGGCGGTGGTCAGGCGAATTACACGGCGACGTCGCGCTTGGCGACTGGTCCGGTGGGGAGGATGGGGGTTTTTCACGGGGGCTCCAAGCGTACGTGCATCAGGTGTGACGGGTGTGCTTTTGATAAAAGCGCGGCGCGCTCTGGCCGTCGAGGATAGCAGTGCTACACGAGCGGCGCGCGCACCAGTGTTTGAGCACGGTCGGGACCAACCGACACAACGTCGACGCGGGCGCCACACGACTCCTCGAGTGCAGCGATGTAGGCACGGCAGTTGAGCGGCAATTCGTCGTAGGTTGTGCAATCTGTCGTGGAACTGTTCCAGCCGGCCAGTTCTTCGTAGATGGGTTCACAGTGTTTGAGGTGGGAGATGTTGGCCATTGGATGGCTCCACTCCTCCCCCTTACTGCGATAGCCGGTGCAGACTTTGATCTTGTCCACCTCATCGAGTACATCCACCTTCGTGAGCACGATGGCGTTGATACCGTTGGTGTTGACCGAGTAGCGTCCCACGCAGGCGTCGAACCAGCCAACGCGGCGTGCCCGGCCGGTGGTGGTGCCGTATTCGTGGCCTCGCTCGCGAATCTTGTCGCCGAAGGTATCGGTCAACTCGGTGGGGAAGGGTCCGTAACCGACGCGTGTGGTGTATGCCTTGAATACACCAACGGTCTTGGTGATTTTCGATGGTGGAATGCCGCTGCCGGTACATGCTCCACCGGCAGTTGGTGCCGAAGATGTCACATACGGATAGGTGCCGAGATCGACATCGAGCATTGCCCCCTGAGCGCCCTCGAGAAGGATCTTGTCGCCCCGGCCCAGTGCCGTCTGCACGATGGGATAAATGTCTTTGATGTAGGGTTCGAGTCGCGACGCGTATTCCAGGTACTCGTCGAGAATGGCTTGTTCGTCGAAGGGCTCGCTGTTGTAAAGCCGCGTCAGAGCCTCGTTCTTGAGCCGCAGCACGAAGCGCAGTTTCTTCTTGAGGAATACCGGCTTTTGGAGGTCGCCGATGCGAAAGCCGATGCGCCGAACCTTGTCCTCGTAGGCCGGACCGATGCCGCGCCAGGTCGTGCCGAGGCGATCGTCCCCTAGCTGTTGTTCGCTGAGCTTGTCGAGCACCGGGTGGTAGGGCATGACCATGTGCGCCCGGTCGCTGATGACGAGATTGCGCACATCCACGCCCTCGGACCGGATGGCCTCGAGTTCCTGCAGAAAGGCGCGAGGGTCGACGACGACGCCGTGGCCGATGACGCACTTTGTTTGTGGGAAGAGGATTCCCGAGGGGATGAGGTGGAACGCAAACTGCTTGCCCTGGGTGACCACGGTGTGGCCCGCGTTGTTGCCGCCTTGAGAGCGCACAACCATCTGGACGTCGTCGGCGCAAAGGTCGATGACCTTGCCCTTGCCCTCATCACCCCACTGCCCGCCGACGAGAATTACAACGCTCACCCTGGCTCCTTGGCGTAAGGTGCGCCACGCGATCATGATCCCGTCGCGCACCCGCTGACGGGCCGTAGCCATCTTAGCCCGGACGCTAGGCTGCGCCGACACCTCGAACGATGTTCTGGCCCGGCGTGTACAGGTTTGTCGTGACTTCGGGCGCACCGCCGAAGGGATGGAACCCACCCCAGCCATCGACGACATAGCCGGCGGATGGAGCGCTTTGCAGCAACGTCACTCCGGTGGCGATGTCCCAACCCGGCCAGTAGCCGGTCACCCCTGCCGGAGGTGCGCCGCCGAAGGGATGTACGCCGCCCCAACCGTCGAGGGTGTACCCTGACAGTCCATCGGAGCGAAGCACCACGCCGCGGAAAATATCCCAGCCTCCAAAGTAGCCCGTCAGCGTTGGTATGGGGGGCAGGGCCGTCCCGCTGGCGGC
>JACWAJ010000067.1 GCA_014874355.1 bacterium
AGATCGCCTTACTCATCTCCGACCATCGCTTCGTGGACGGCAAGCTACAGATCGACCAACCGGCTCCTCAGGAGGACACCGCCGCGTAACTCAAACCACCAATCGCCTGGATGAATTTCCACCGGATTTGACAAAGGCTCCCATTGCGAGACCCGTTCAGACGTTCGCGGCTTCTCGTTTCCTGGTCTTCATGCGTTCGTCGGCGGACAGTACCCGCTTGCGCATTCTGATGCCGGCGGGGGTGACCTCTACCAGTTCGTCGTCCTCGATGAAGTCCAGGCATTCTTCGAGCGACATGGTGCGGGGAGGCACCAGTTTGATGGTCATGTCCTCGGTCGAAGAACGGATGTTGGTCTTTTGTTTTTGCTTGCAGGCATTGAGATGGATGTCGCCCGACCTGCGGTTGAGGCCGATGATCATGCCCTCATATAGCGCCACTCCCGGCCCGATGAAGGGCTGGCCCCGCTCCTGAACGGGGAGCAGTCCGTATGCCACCGAAGTTCCGCCCTGGCTTGCGGTCAGCACGCCATTGCGCGTTGTGGGGGGCAACTGCCGCCAGCGTTCCCATGCGATCAGCCGGGTTGCCATGACGCCCGTGCCGCGCGTCAGCGTCAGCACCTGGCTGCGCATACCGATGAGTGCGCGGGTTGGCGCGTGGTACGTCAGGCGCACCCTGCCGGCGACATCATTGTCCATGGCCTGCAATTGCGCGCCGCGCGAGCCGAGTGCATCGGTGATGGCGCCGACGGTGTCGGTGGAACAGTCGATGATGCATTCCTCGACCGGCTCGTGCCGGTGACCGTCGATCTCGCGGGTGATGACCGCGGGGCGGGAAACCTCGAACTCATAACCCTCGCGGCGCATGGTCTCGATGAGGATTGCGAGGTGCAGCTCCCCCCGGCCTGAGACGATGAAGATGTCTGCGGTGGGACCGCCGGCCACGCGCAGTGCGACATTGGTCTGCAGCTCGCGATCGAGACGCGCGCGCAGTTGCCTAGATGTGCTGCTGCGCGTTGATTCCCTGCCCGCGAACGGGGATTGGTTTACCGAGAACTGCATTTGCAGGGTTGGCTCACCGACGTCGATACGGGGTAGCGCCTCGGGGTTGTCGGGGTCGGCGATGGTGTCGCCGATGGCGACCTGGGCCAGACCGGTGACGTAAACGATGTCTCCGGCGGATGCCTCTTGGGTGGGCAGCCGGTGCAGCGCCTCGACGGTGAGCACCGATGTGATGCGTTGCGGCAGGGAGATGCCGCCCTCATGGCACACGACCGCGATTTGGCCGGGAGCGAGGCGTCCGCGCGCAATCCGGCCAATGGCTATCCGTCCCATGTGGGTGTCGTGATCGAGGTTGCTCACGACCATCTGCAATGCCCCGTCGCGATCGCCCAGTGGGGGAGGCACGCGCGTCAGAATGGCGTCGAGCAGTGGTACGAGTGTGGTGCCGGGCACCTTTAGGTCGGGGGTTGAGGTCCCTTCCTTGGCATTGGTGTAGAGGACGGGCGCGTCCAACTGGTCGGCATCTTGTGCCAGTTCGAGCAGGAGGTCGTGTGTGGCTTCGACGGCGTGCGCCGGGCGCGCATGGGTACGGTCGATCTTATTGACGACGATGATGAGCCGTAGTCCCAGCGCCATCGCCTGGCGGAGCACCACGCGCGTCTGCGGCATCGGGCCTTCGGCGGCATCCACCAGCAGCAGACACCCGTCGGCCATGCCGAGCACGCGCTCGACCTCACCGCCGAAGTCAGTGTGGCCGGGTGTGTCGATGATGTTGAGCTTTACGCCGCGATAGCGGACTGACGTCGTCTTGGCGAGGATCGTGATCCCCTTCTCACGCTCGAGGTCGTTCGAGTCGAGGATGCGGTTGCCGACATGCTCATGCGCCGCAAAGACGCGCGATTGCTTCAGGAGCGCGTCGACCAGGGTGGTTTTGCCGTGGTCGACGTGGGCGATGATGGCGACGTTGCGCAGGTCTTCGCGGCGCGGTGTGGTGTTCACTGGCGTTGAATTATCTCGACGTTGGACGGCGGCGCGGCCCCGACCAGCGTCGAGTGGACGCAGTCCTGGGCGCTGAGGCGGGTCGTGCTGTTGACACAGGCTCGGGAGGGGCGTTGGTGTACGACCAGACCGCATCGCGGAGTAGCGCGGTGGAATCTATGTGCCGGAGGGCAGGCGCGCCACTCCGTCTCAGTTTGTTCCACTGGTCGCTGTCTTCTGGGGTGAGCATGGTGATCGCGTGACCGGCATTGCCGTTGCGTGCCGTCCGGCCGACGCGGTGCGTCAACCACTGTGCGGTTTCGGGAAGCTCGAAGTTGATGACGAGTCCGATCTCTTCGACATCGATCCCACGTGCGGCTACGTTGGTTGCCACAAGGACTTTTGTGTTACCGCGACGGAAGTCGGCGATGGCGCGATCACGCGCATTTTGCGAGAGGTTCCCCTGCAATTCGCCGGTCCGATGTCCCTTGCCGATCAGATCGCGGGCCAGTTTCTTGGCGCCGTGCTTGGTGCGGTGGAATACGAGCGTCTGCGGTAGGTTGTGCTGTGCTTGGCGTGTCAGCAGGGTGTGCAGTGCGTCGAGTTTGGCTGTGCGGGGCAGGGCGAGAATGCCGTGCTCCAGGTCCGGTATCTCCGAGTGGATCGCGGCGATATGTGCGGGCTCGACCAGGTACTTGTCGATCGTCTGCTGCACCCAGCCGGGCATTGTGGCGGACGCGAGAACGGTCTGGCGGGCAAGCCGGGCATCATGCGATGGCAACATGCCGATGATTCGCTCGATGTCTTTCGCAAAGCCCTGATCGAGCATGTCGTCGGCTTTGTCGAGGACGAAGTATTCGACACCGTGCAGTCGCGCCACCCCCTGGCCGGCGAGATCGAGGAGCCGCCCGGGGCAGCCGATGATCAGAAAGGCCAGCGTCTTGCCGCTGCCGGTTGGCGCCTGGATGACCGCGTCGCGATGTTCCAGCAGCGGCGGGATCGCCTCGAGCTGGACGGTCTTGGGCACGGTCATACCAAGCTTAACGA
>JACWAJ010000068.1 GCA_014874355.1 bacterium
CTGACCCGCGAATATCAGAGTGATCATCGTCGCCATCCCCGGCTCCTGGCTGCGTCCTGCGCCAAGCACCCGCAACCACTCGCCCGGTTCGGTTTGATCTCAAAAGGCCCCACGCTTGACAATTTCTTCCATATCAGGACTTGCGCCAGCCCTAACTGAGCGCTATGACCACAGTACGGGCCAGGGCCTCCACCAAATAACGGCTTGTGTTGAGCGATCGGACGCGTGCGAATGCAACGCCCGCGCTTTTTGCAACTCCTCGTGCCACGATGTCGATGTCGTAGAGCGTTTCCAAGTTGTCGGTCACGAACTGGATCGGGACCACCACAACGGCCGTTCCCGGTTGACAGATAGCAGGAATGGTGGTTAAGAGATCGGGGCCGAGCCAGTTGCCCGGGGCACCCGGTGGGATGCTCTGGAACACCAGTTGCCAGTGGGTGGCCGGTAGCTTCGCGGTCTTGGCAATGGCAGCCGCAGTGGCTTGGAGTTGCGACACGTAGATGTCCGTTCCGGCGCCGGCTGACGGCAGGCTGTGCGCCGTGAACAGAACCCGCACCTCGCGACCACCAAACCTGCGTGTACATGCAGCCGTGCGCGATGCCAGCGCCGTGATGAACGATGGGTCATCGTGCCAGGCACCGCAAGGGATTACCGGCACGGTCTCGTTCGATGCGTTTGACGCTTGCTGGATCGCCTCGAAGTACTCATCTCGATCGGGTGAAGACTGTGGAGTCAGTGGCAACGCCACAATCTGATCGACCCTCGCATGTGAAAGGCGTTCAAGTGCCGTAGCAATGAAGGGTGGGGAGTGGCGCATGCCGATTTCGACTCGGGTGACCGGTCCGACACCGGCTGTGGCCAGTTCCCGGCGAAGGCGCTCCGCCTGCACACGAGTGACTCGAAGTAGCGGTGATCCCCCAATGGCACGATAGCGAGCACAAAGGCCGGCCACCGCAGCTTCTGACGGAGCCTGTCCCGTGACCCGCTCGAGGAACGCGGGTACGTCGGCATCGCTCGCGGGCGAGCCGAACGCCATGAGCAGGACTCCGACTGCTGCCACCGGCGACTCAGACGGTCGCGGTTTGGTTCGCGATCGCGACATCCAGGCAGGCCACATCGTCGCCAAGCGGGTCGCCAGAAGTCACATAAGCGCGAGCGCGCGAACCGCCGCACAACTGGCGAAACTCACATTTCCCGCAGTACCCGGGAAACTCGGCTTGGCGAATCGACTTGAGCAAGGGGTGTTCGCGATAGATCGTGAGCAGTCCGCTGTCGCGAACATTGCCGAGATCTACCTCCATGAACCCCGACGGGTGAACTGTCCCGTCGTATCCGACGAAGATGATCCCCAGTCCGTCGCGCGTGGCGACCGTCGGAGCCAGGGGCAGTGCCGTCCGCGGCGGCCCGAGCCGGTCGTAGAGGCGGCTGATCAGCTGCCGGTACAGCGGGCCGAGTGAGAAGACCTCGGCCGGATCGCCGTCTGGTCTTGCGGCGCGTTGCGCTTGCACGCGACGGAAGAACGGTGCTTCGACAGTCCGCACCAACAGGCCGTAGCGTGCCGCATCGACCAGGAAATGACAGACGTCCTCGTTGTCGCGCGGGCTGATCGGGGCGATTCCAACGCCTCGCCCTATACCGATCAGGAAGAAGACCTCCCAAATGGGCACGCCTGTTTCACACAGCACTGCCGCGACATCGGCAAGTTCGGTCGCGTTCAGCGACATCACAGTGGTATTGACCTGCAGCTTGAAACCAAGCCGGTTGAGCTGTCGCAATGCGACGACGGTGGAGTCGTAATGTCCAGGGATTCCGCGGATGCCGTCATGGGTATCCGGGGAGGAGCCGTCGAGGCTTATCGATGCCGCCTTGACGCCCAGCCGACGGAGTTCAATGAGCACGTCATCTTGCAGGCGTGGGGTAACCGAGGGTGCGATGGCCACATGAACGCCGGCGTCTTTGGCATGTGCGGCCAGCGCGACGATGTCCTCGCGCATGAGGCAGTCGCCACCGGTGAGGACGAGGATCGGTGATGGCGAACTGGTACGACCCAGCTCGTCGATCAAGGCCATGCCCTCTGGCGTGGTCAACTCGTTGGGCATTGGTTGTAGCTGCGCCGAGGCTCGACAGTGTGCGCATGCCAGCCCACACGCCCGGGTCATTTCCCAAAAGACGAGCAAGGGACGGTCGGCAAAGCGGTTATGCACGGTTTGGAGCGTGGCTGGTCTCACGGTGCTACTCCCACGGCAGTTGCCGGTGTTGGGACGAGAAACTTAGAGGCTGCGGCTTCTGCAGCGCGCCGTCCCTGGCTTATGCAGGAGGCCACGCCCATGCCGTCATACGCCGCGCCGGCAAGCCAGATCCCCTCACCCAGTCGGCGGCGCGCTGTGCCTACCCGGTCCAGATGTCCAACCGTGTACTGAGGTAGGCCTTGATTCCAGCGCGCAACGTGAACCTGGCGCGGTTCGCCGCTGATGCCGATGAAGCCACCCAGTTCTTGCTGGACGTGGGCCACCAGGTCCGCATCGGTGTAGTCCAAACCACGCGAGTCGCCGTGGCGACCGACCGAGCAGCGCACCAGATGGGCGCCGTCGAGGTGGTGGTGCTGCCATCTCTCGGAAAGCACCGTGATGGCGGTTACGAGCGATCCGGCTTTCCGCGGAACCAGGAAACCGGGCAGCTTGGGGAGTGTCGGCAGTGCGGCTGTGGGGTAGGCGAACGTGATAATCGCGACGGACGCGTATTCGATACCCCGGAGTTGCGTTGCGCTGTCCGCATCGAGGTTCTCGAGCAAGTTGGCCGCACAGTGGCTTGGGACCGTCAGGATCACGCCGCGAGCACGCCATGTAGCCGTGCGGCCATGCAGCAGCCACCGGCCTTCGCCATCCCGTTCGATCGACTTGACGGGATCTTCACAGCGGATGTCAACCTTGCCATCCAGTTGTGCAGCCACGGTGTCGGCAAGTTGCCGCAGCCCTCCGGGGGCCAGCGTGACCAGTTTGGTGCCGGCCGCGGCTCCCGATGCCGGACCACGCCGGCGCAGTCCCAGGATCAGACTGCGATGGCGCTCCTCGGCGGTGTAGAGCGTGGGGGTGACGACGCGAGCGCTCAGATGACGCGTGTCACCGGCATAGATCCCGCTGACCAGGGGATCGACGAGGCGTTCGAGCACTTCGCGACCAAGGCGCCGGCCGACGAGATCGGCCACACTCACGTCGCCATGCTTGTGCCTCGGTAGCACGGCGTCGCCGGCTGCGCGCATGAGACCCAGTGGCGACAGGATGCCGCTTCGGGCCACCGCAATGGGGTGTAACGGAACGCCACCGACAAGGCCCGGGGGCAGGGGCACGACCCGGCCACGGCTCCAGATGCCAGATCCGGTGCGACCAGGGGTGACCACTTCCGCTTCGAGTCCGAGATCGGCGCAGAAGGTGGTCGCGGCCTCAGTGTCGAGCATCGCGTCTGGACCAGTGTCGAAGTGATGCCCGTCGGGGAAGGCATGCGAGCGTATCTTGCCGCCCAGTCGCGATGAGGCCTCCAGCAGGACAACTCCGGCTCTTGGGTGGGCCCGGCTGAGGCGGTGGGTCGCCGTCAAACCCGTGATGCCGCCGCCAACGACAGCGATATCGACATCTATAACGCCAGCGTGCGACAACGCCTTAGTTACCTCCAAACCCATCCACCCGCAGACCCATAGACTACTACCCGCAGCAAAGCGGGTATCTCAGATACCAATCCCTCGAGAGGGTGCCCGTGGCGGGGGGGGGGCGGTACGACGTTGGAGATTAGCCCCGGCCAAGAGTTCGTCCCTGGTCACCCACATCATGGCTTTCTTGATGTGAGGTGGGATGTCGTACCAGCTAGAGGTTCGGGTGTTGGGATTCTTGTTGTTGACGATGAGCACGAGCGCGTTGGGGGGCAGCTTTTCGGGCCACTTCCGCGTCTCGCCATCGGTGATGATCAGGTAGCGCGAGCCGGTGCGCATTCGACGCACCGCGTCGGGGATGACCTTTTCCATAGCGGTTCCGCCGCCACCCCTAGCCTCGCTGAGAACGCGGCTCATGGGGCCGACATCTTTGACCTCGGTGTCGCCGAGCGCAACTATGATCTTCTGCGTACCAACCTGGCGCTGAATCTTTTCGCAAACCCTGAATAACGCGTTGCGCATCCTGTCGTCGACAGAACCGGAAACGTCGATGATGATGCGGACCTCTTCAGGCTTCTGGGTGAGCGAAGAGAGGATCCCGCCATTGGTGAGCGACGATCGGTTGGAGGGCTTGCTGAGGGAGTAGTCGCGTTTGTCGGCTCCCTTGAAGAGCTGCTTGACGATCTTGCGAGACAGGTTGAGGAAATCCTCCTCCTGCGTTCGCTCGAATTCCTTGTTTCCGGTCTTGGTGCCGGGCGGTCCGGGTTTCTTCCCATCGCCGGGTTTGCCCTCGCCATTGGCGTCGCCCTCACCCTCACCTCCGGCGCCTTCTTTGCCCAGCTCGTCGAGCATGGACTCGTCGTATTGGTTATCTTCGAGGCGGCAGACCCCGTCGCCCTCACCGGGTTGGCCATTCTCTGGTTGTCCCGGTTGTGCCTGACCCGGCTGGCCTTGGCCTGGCTGGCCTTGACCGTCGTCATCGCCGAGATCGCCCGGCTGTGGCTCACCCTCGCCCTGCTGCGGCTCGCCTTCCTTTTCCTGCAACTCGTCGTAGACCTTCTCGGCCTCGTTGCGCTTGATTTCCGGATGCTCATCGCGAATATCAGTGTTGGGCGCCCATTCAAGACCGGCTTCTTTGATGGCCTTGTCCCAGCGCTTAATGGTTTCCAGGCAGGCGCTGGTTTGCCAGCGCCCCTTGTCGCGATCTTGACGGCGATGCCTGTGCCCCATCACAAAGTGGTCGGTGGCATGAATGATTTCCGCCGCCAACTGCTCCACCGGCATGAGCGAGTCGAACTTGATCTGCCGCCCGCTGACGACAAGCTTCTTGGATCCCCACTGGGGTTTGGGCTCCCACTGGTTGATGACGGGAGCCCACATCGGGGCAACCTTGGACGCAAGCTGCTGCGCCAAGCGGAACTTGTCCGCCGGAGTGATCGGAGTGGTCACAGACTCTTCCCTACGAGGCCGCCGCTTCAGGCGACCTCACCAAGACCACGGCTCGGTCCCGCCATCTGACGGCACTGCTCCGGCCAGTTCTTACGAACCATGGCACTCTGAGTGCGAGTCATCGCCGGCTTCTCTTGGCCTATGGCACGCTTGACCAGGCTCTTTCGCGCATCGACGATGACGTCCTCAGACTTCTCGTTCAGTTCGGTCAACCGGTTGATGGAACTGAGCATGCCCTTGAGCTGGTCGTCGGTCTGGAACCGGCGCGTGGCCTGAACCGCGACCTCGCGCTGCTTGTCGGGGTTGAGCTTCTTCCAATCGATGGTGTCGGAGTACGCACCGTCCACGAGACGGATGATCTCCCGCCACTTGATGAAATCGGCGGCCTTTTCCTTGCCGATGCAGCCTTCGATTCCGCGTTCGTCCGCGACACCGAAATGCTCACAGGCGGCCATCCAGCGCACCATGAACTCGTAGCTTCGCGAGGTGGCGAAGGCGTAGAGATCGGATTCAGGGAAGTCCTGCGGCGTGGGTGTGGTGAAGGCCCGAAGCCTCTTTTCCTTGATGTAATCGTTGGCAAGTTTCCAGTTCTTGTCGAGCAGTTCGGGATACGCCGCCGCTATCGAGCAAGCCTTGCTGGTCGTGATCGTCAGCTGCGAGGCGCGATCGGACATCCACCACTTGAGGACGTCGCGGTTGTCCATCCAGACGTGCATCATGCGGTTGGCCACCGGTGCCAGGAACGGCGTGAGCGAGGCGCCCTCACCATGGTTGGCCATCATCACCATCGGCACATGCTTGAGCGACAGCACGTTGCCGGCTCCGTCGGAGAACTCCTTCTCGAGAAGGATGTCGAGAGCAGCGGCCTGGACGGCGGGGGTCGTGTTGGTGGCGTCGTCGAAGATGACGAGCGCCTTGGGGTCGCGCGCGATGTTGACGAAACGAAGGTCGGGCGTCTTCAGCGTGAAGAAGAGTTTTTTCGCCTTTGACTTCTGCTTTTCGGAAGCGGTTGCCGGTAGTGGCGAACCGTTCTCGTCAACGGCAACTTCGATTACACGCGGGATACCCGTGATGTCCTCGGGGGCGACGCGGGTGAGGACGATGACATAGGGATTGAGGCCGGCATGCTTGGTGGCCTCCTTGACGATGCTCGTCTTGCCGCCGCCGGGGTCGCTCCAGATGCAGATGTTGAGACCCTTGGACCCACCGTAGCCAGGCGTGTTTATGGCAATGAAGATCATGTCTTCGACGGTCGGCACGATGCGCCGGTTGCCGTCGTGTGCAGGTTTCATGTGCCGGAACGCCTTACCGGCCGAAGATGCTTCGGTCACGAACCTCCCTCCCAGGTGCGATTAGATAGCCGGTCACTGCCCGGCGCTGTCGCAGAATACCAATCCGATTCTATGTGTGTGCCTAAACAGGCACGTTGGCAAATGCTACCAGGGTGGGGACGGCTTTAGGGGGTAGGATTGGCGCTCAATGCGCGCGTTTCTGGCGGTTTCCGTCGTCGAACCGGCGCTGACGCCGCTGCTCGAACTGCAAAACGCTTGCAGACGCGATGCGCCGGGGGTGCGGTGGGCGCGCACCGAAAGCCTGCACTTGACCCTGCGCTTCTTCGCGGACCTTGACGGCGGATCGGTGACAGCGCTCATGCGAGAAGTCGCCGCAGGCGTCGCCTCGACACCAAAGTTTCAACTCCAACTCCGCGATCTGGGCAGCTTTCCGGCGCAACGGCCTCGGGTGTTGTGGCTGGGTGTCGGCGAGGGAAAGGCTGCGTTGACCAACCTATTCCACGCCGTTGACACCGCGGTGGACGCGGCCGGGTTCGCCCGGGACGCCCGGCCGTTCTCTCCCCACTGCACGTTGGGGCGGCCGCGTCAGCCATGGAACGGCGAAGCGAACTGGAACGCGCCGGCAGCCGGCATCGTCACGGAGTTGCCCCGTTTTGGCGTTGAGGCAGTCGATCTCTACGAATCTCGCGACGGCTACCGCGTCATTGCCTCGGCGCCGATTGGCGTCTCCGCGACAGACAGCTGTCGCCAGCCTGGGTGAGACTTACTTCTCGAGAGAGCGAAGTGGGCTGCGGCGACAAAGGTGCAGGTCGCCGCGGCCCCGGGCGAATGGTGTGAGTGACCCAACCGCCGGCTCGTCGGGAACCTGACGACCATCTGTGGCGTAGCTCTGGTGACAGAAAGCGTCATGGAGGCACAGACATGCGAAAGCGAATGTGGGTCGAGAGGGATCGTCGCCGGCGGGTTGCTGGCCGCCTGCGGTGGTGCCGTGTCGTCGTCTCCGAACTCTTCGGGCGCCTCCCACAGCGCGACTAACGCCACCACGCCCAGCGGAGCACCGTCCAAGAGCGCACCCCAGAACATCGCCAACGGCCTCGCCGGAGGGGAAAGCGGTCAGAGCATTACGTACACAGCTTGGTAGTGCCGTCGGGGATGGTCTTCGCAATGCCCGCGACGTTGTTGCCGCCGTCGTGATCGCGATTCTCAGCGTGCTGCCCGTGCTCGTACTTTTGGCCGCTGCCGGGTTCACAGGTCGCCGCTGGTTGAGTGCGTCACGCCGGCGCCAACGGTCGGTTGTGTCGAAGGCGTAACCGTCAGTCGGTAAGGGCGTGGTCGAGATCGGCGATGAGATCGGCCACGTCCTCGACGCCGACTGAGAGGCGGATCAGGCCGCCGGCAATCCCGATGCGGTAACGCTCAGCCGCGGGCACCGAGGCGTGGGTCATGAGACCCGGATGCTCTGCCAGCGAC
Source organism: bacterium (assembly GCA_014874355.1). Classification (GTDB taxonomy): domain Bacteria; phylum Chloroflexota; class Dormibacteria; order Aeolococcales; family Aeolococcaceae; genus JACWAJ01. The sequence continues at coordinate 7,855 of JACWAJ010000068.1, forward strand.
TCCACCGCGCCGAGCGACTCGGCCAGGGTGAAGATGCGCAGACGGCTGAGCACGCGCCGCGCGGCCTTCTCGTCGGTAACCTCGAAGCCAACCATGCCCCCAAAGCGACCGCCCATCTGGCGTGCCGCCAGTTCATGGCCGGGGTGCTCGGGAAGGCCGGGGTAGATGACACGCCGCACGGCGGGATGAGCCGATAGGTGGCGGGCGATGGTGAAGGCGTTGTCGCACTGGCGCTCCATGCGCAGCGGCAGCGTCTTGAGGCCGCGCAAGAGCAGCCAGCAGTCGAAGGGGGACGGGACCGCGCCGGCGGAGTTTTGGTGGAACCGCACATGCTCGGCAATGTCAGCGGAGTTGGTGAGCACGGCACCGCCGACCACGTCACTGTGGCCGCCAAGGTACTTCGTCGACGAATGTACAACGATGTCAGCGCCCAGTTCCAGCGGCCGTTGCAGGTAGGGTGAGGCGAAGGTGTTGTCGACGGCTACCAGCGCCCCATGCGCGTGCGCTCGTGCGGCTACTGCAGCGATATCGACAATCCGAAGCAGGGGATTGGTGGGTGTCTCCAGCCACACCAGACGGGTGCGTCCGGTAAGCGCCGCCGTCACATTTGCCGGATCAGACGCGTCCACCGCCGAGAACTCCATGCCGTAACGGCGCAGGACTTTGTCGAAGAGCCTGAACGTACCGCCATAGACGTTGTCCACGTAGACGACATGATCGCCCGGATTCAAGAGCAACATGAGCGTGGTCGTTGCCGCCAAACCTGATGCAAACGCAAAGGCGTGACCAGCCCCCTCCAGTGAGGCCAGACACTCTTCGAGTGCGGCGCGGGTGGGGTTGCTTGAGCGCGAATACTCGAAACCGGCGCGCAATCCGCCCACACCATCCTGGGCGAAGGTGGTGGCGAGGTGGATGGGCTGTACCACGGCACCCGTGGCGGGGTCGGGGCCCTGTCCGACATGGATGGCGCGAGTGGCGAAGCCGTCGGTGTGCGATGGGGTCACGGCCGGTGATGGGCCACGTATTTGAGGAGGTCGGCGCGGGTGACGACGCCGATCTGGGCGCCGGCGTCGACTACCATGACCGCCGCCGCGCCACCCAGTAGCACTGCGAACGCCGATTCGATCGGCGCATCGGCGTCGACGCTGGTGAAAGGAGCCTCCATTGCCGAAGACACGGGCACGGCAACAATGGCCGGATCGCGGTACACGCTGTCCAGCAGCGTGCGTTCCTGAATGCTGCCAATGATGGGACTGCCCTCCCCCATACCGTCCACAACCGGTATCTGCGAGATGCCGTACTGCTGCATCAAGTCGATGGCTTCGCCCACCGATTTACCGGCCGCTACGGTGACCAGCGCCGGCATGTCTCTCGCGCTGCCGGCGAGTACCTCTCGAACGCGGACGGGTGCCAGACTTTCCATGAATCCGTTCTGGCGCATCCATTCGTCGCTAAACAGTTTGCTCAAGTAGTTGCGTCCAGTGTCGGGCAGGAGTACGACGATGACGGCGTCTTCGTCCACCTCCTGAGCCACGGTCAGCGCAGCACACAACGCCATGCCCGCGGACCCACCTACGAGGATGCCCTCCTCGCGGGCCAGCCGCCGGGCCATTAGAAAGGCCTGCTGGTCGGTGACCTGGATGAAGCGATCGACAAGACTCACGTCCATGGAGCCAGGGATGAAGTCCTCGCCAACGCCCTCCAGCTTGTAGGGGGCGATATCTCCGGTGAATATCGATCCTTGCGGATCGGCGGCGACGATCTGCACCTTGGGGTTCTGCTCTTTCAGATACCTTCCGGTGCCGGTGATGGTGCCGCCTGTGCCGATGCCGGCGACGAAGTGAGTGACCCGGCCATCGGTCTGCCGCCAGATCTCGGGCCCGGTGGTTGCGTAGTGCGCCTCGGGGTTGCGCTGGTTGAAATACTGATTAGGTTGGAAGGCGCCGGGGATCTCCCGCGTCAAACGGTCGGCGACCGAGTAGTACGACTGCGGCGAATCGCGCTCCACGTTGCTGGGGGTGATCACGACCTCGGCCCCGTAGGCTCGGAGCAATGCGATCTTCTCCGCCGACATCTTGTCGGGCATGACGAAGATGCTCTTGTAGCCCTTGATCACCGCGGCGATGGCCAGTCCATGGCCGGTGTTGCCCGAAGTCGGCTCGACGATCGTTCCACCCGGCTTAAGCAGCCCGCGACGCTCGGCATCTTCGATCATGGCCAGGCCGATCCGGTCCTTGACACTGCCGCCCGGGTTGAGCTGTTCCGCCTTGCCCAGTAGCGTGGGTTTCAATCCCGCAGTCACCTTGCGAAGACGGACCAGGGGTGTGTTGCCAGCAAGCTCGAGGATGTTATAGGCGCATTCCACATCGCAAATTGTAGGTGCATGGGGCACCACCGATGGACTGGACTCGGATTGGTTGCATACTTGGGATAGATGGCAAGGTCCGACACAGAACCTGGCGTTCCGATGCTTCCCGAGGGCTACGGCTACGTGCATGTGCTACGGGAAGAGCGATCGGGGCGGCTTGTCTTGGCGCGGCGCGACACTGACGACGCACTTGAAGTGGTGCTTCGAGTGCTACCTCCGGCGCCAACTGGCGACGCCGACTACATTCACAGGCTGCATCAGGACATCGGCCGGTTGAGGGATTGTTCGCACCCGACTGTCATCGAACCCTGCGCTCTCATCGTCACGCCCGACATGGCCGTCATCGAGAGTCCGCTGGTCGACGGCGTCCGGCTTGATGAGCTGATTGCCTCGGGAGCCCTGACACCAGAAGCCGGACTGGTGGTCCTGAGCGACCTTCTTGACGGGCTGGCCTGGATGCATCGTTTCGGAGTGGTTCATCGCGACGTGCGACCGGGTTGCGTAGTTGTGGAGCCGTCGGGTGGAGTCAGGCTCGGCGATGCCGCCATCGCCCTGACCGGCGCGCCGGCCTACTTGGCACCGGAACTGTGGCACGGTGAGAATCCGAGCCCGGCCACCGACATCTACTCGGCGACGGCAACGGTGTTCGAGGCGCTGACTGGAGCCCCCCCTTTCCCCGCCACGCACCACCATGCGCTGCGAACAGCACACCTCCATCATCTGGTTCCGCTCGACCGCGTCCCAGAAGTCGCACGCCCGCTGCTCGAGGACGGCCTTGCCAAGACGGCCGCGAAACGGCCTGTGTCGGCGGTGGCGTTTCGCGACCGGGCCCGGCACGTTGCAATTGGATCTCTCGGGGAGGATTGGGAAACCCGCGGGCGCAGTCAGCTCGCCACCCTTGTCCTATGCAACGCCAGGCTGCTGCCGTCGGCAGGTAGCTCGGGAATGCTTCGGGAGGTCGAGGCGGCCGACGCGGCGGAAACAGCTAGCCGGCTCGATCGTCCCCGCAGGTACAGGTTTCGTTTCCCCGGCATCGGAAGCTGGGGGCTCATTTGGCTGCTGTTTACGACCGTCGCTGGATTTGCCGTCTACGCTTGGACGAGCAATGCCGGTGTAGACCTGGTGCGCCAAGCGGTCAGCCCAACCCCGTCGATTGGCGCCCCAACTGCCCCGCCGGGCGTGCCACGCACACCGGCAACGTCATCTGCCCCTGCAACGCCGTCGGTTCTACCGCCAACCCCACTTCCCACAGCGCAAGGACATGCCAGCCTGGTGCCGGTCGCCCCGCCACCTGCAGCGCCGCCAACGGCAGCCCCCCCCGCTCCGACCCCGACTCCAACGGCAGCGCCGACCCCTACTCCGACACCCAGTCCAACACCCAGCGACACGCCGTCTCCGACACCATCGCCTACGGCTTAGAGGCCCGGCCTTAGTTAGATCCGGGCGTGCTCGCGAAGGTCGTACGCCCGGTCGACGTAGTTCTCGACCATCCGCGTAGCCGAGAAACGGGGACCGTTGGTCTTCAGCGACTCCTTGATGCGCGCCACCCATTCGTGCGGCACTCCGTCGAAGTCGCGCTTGTAGAAGAGAGGCAGAACCTCGTGCTGCAGGCAGTCGTAGAAGGCGGCTGCATCGCGGGTGTCCTGAACAGCGGGGTCGAAGAGGATGTCGCCATCCAGGCCCCAGCCATTGCGACCGTTGAACGCCTCAGCCCACCAGCCATCGAGAGTGGACAGGTTGAGACCGCCGTTGAGCGCCGATTTCATGCCGCTGGTACCACTCGCCTCCAGAGGCGGACGCGGCAGGTTGATCCAGACGTCGCAGCCGGCAACCATCTGGCGACCGATTTCGAGATCGTAGTTGTCAAGGAAGCTGATCCTGGACGCAGCACGCTCGCTGCCCTGGTAGCCAAAGATCCCTTGAGGTGAATGCTTGCCCTCCTCGTCCTGAGGATGGGCCTTACCGGCCAGCACCAGTTGGAACGGCGCCTCGTCGTTGTTGAGCAGGTCGGTGATCCGGCTCGGTTCCATGGTGAGCATGTAGAGGCGCTTGTAGGTGGCAAGACGCCGGGCGAAGCCGAGCGTGAGCGATTCCGCGTTGAAACCATGTTCGGCCGCCTCGACCAACTCGCGCGAATTGCTTCGGGCGAGACGGTTGGCGACCGTACGCTCGCGGGCAAAGCCCGCGAAGTCGCGGCGCAACTCATTGCGCACCTGCCACAACTCGGCATCGGGAATGGAATCGACGGCAGCCCACGTGGCGGGGTCGCTGGCACGGTGGATCCAGCCCTCGCCCAGATAGCGGTCGAGCAGCGACCTCATGGGCGGCGCCATCCAGGTGGGTATGTGGACGCCGTTGGTGATGTGGTCGATGGGAACGGTGTCGACGGGGCGTTCTGGGAAGAGTGGCTGCCACATCTGCCGCGCAATCTCGCCGTGGCGCCGGCTGACAGCATTGGCAAAGCGACTCATCTTGATGCCGAGCGGCGTCATCACGAAATGTTCGTGAGGGTTGTCGGGATGGGTGCGTCCCAGTTGGACGAGCTGGTCGACGTCCAGCCCGACCTGTTCGGGATAGCTGCCGAGCACCTCGGCGACCGCACTGACCTCGTAGCCCTCGTTGCCGGCGCCGACTGGGGTGTGAGTCGTGAATACGACACGGTCGCGGGCGGCGGCAAAGGCTTCGTGGCGATCCATGCCTGCGGCCATCTCACGGCGGGCCAGTTCCAACGGGGCCAGCCCGGCGTGGCCTTCGTTGATATGCACGATGGAGGGATCCATTCCCATCGCGGCCAGGGCGCGCATGGAGCCGATGCCGAGCAGCGCGTACTGGGCCAGGCGTGAGGTGCGATCGCCAACATAGAGGCGGCTGGTGGTCCAGCGGTCGATCGGGCTGTTCTCCTCGCGATCGGCGTCGAGCAGGTAGAGGGGAACACGTCCGACATCTATGCGCCATATCTGCACCACAATGTCGCGATCGCGGATCGGCACGTTTACGGTTAGCGGCTCGCCTTTCTCGTTATGGACAAGGGTGGCAGGAATACGATCGGGATCGACCGTCACCCAGTACTCGTGCTGATAACCCGACTCGTCGAGCCGTTGCAGGAAGTACCCTTGCCGGTAAAGCAGACTGACACCCACCAGTGGAAGCGCCATGTCGGACGCCTCTTTGAGGATGTCGCCGGCGAGAACGCCAAGGCCGCCCGCATAGATCGGCAGCGAGCGATGTACCGCGAATTCGGCGCAGAAGAACGCAACCGGGCGTTCTGGACTCGCGGAACAGTCGAGCTGCGGCCGCGAGTGGTCGGCGTCAATGCGCTGCAGCAACGCGGTCGCGCCGGCGATCAACTCGGTGTCCTTGGCGGCACGCTCCAACTCGGACTGCTTCATTTCATGGATGAGACGCACCGGGTTGGCGTTGACCATTTCCCAGCGTTGGGGGTCGAGGTGGCGGAAGACATCGTCGCCACCCGGCATCCACGACCACATGTAGTCATAGGCGATGCGGGCCAGCGGTGCCAGTGGTTGTGGCAGCTGCAAAGTTAGGTCGGCAACGGCGCGCTCTATGTCGGCGCTGCCGGCCAGGGTGAGAGTACGGGGGGTATCTGGTGCAAGCGACATGGTTGGAGGATGGTAACGATGTTGCCTCCGAGTAGGTGTTTCTGAGACGAGCCATTAGCGGAGCGTGTCGAGCAAGGCCTGGCAACCGGCTGACGGAGCGACCTGATCAAGGTTCAACGCCGGCTTTCGGGCGGGAGCGTGTCGAGCAAGGCCTGGTAACCGGCTGACGGGCCACCGGCGTGTCCGAAGACGGCCGTTCCGGCCACGAGCACATTGGCGCCGGCCTCGACGCAGCGGCGGGCGTTGCCGGCATCAACCCCGCCATCGACTTCGACGTCGCAGGTGAGCCCCTGCCGCAAGATCTCGGCGCGCACGCGCTCGACCTTCCACAGGGTCCGATCTATAAGTGTCTGCCCGCCGAACCCGGGATCAATGGTCATCACCAGCGCCAGGTCGCACGCCTCCAGCACGTCATCGAGATGGGACGCTCCAGTCGACGGATTGATGGCGGCACCACTGCGGCAGTCGAGCTTGCGGATCGTGGCCAGGGTGCGGTGGAGGTGGGGGCAGGCTTCGTAATGGATGGTTATGCCGTCGGCGCCGGCCCGGGCGAACGTCTCCAAGTGCCGCTCCGGTTCGCGGATCATGAGATGGGCTTCCAGGGGCAGTTGGGTGATCTTGCGCAGTGCCCGGAAGGTGTCAGTCCCAAAGGTGAAGTTGGGCACAAAGGCGCCATCCATGACGTCGATGTGGATGCGTTCGGCACCGCTGCCGGTAAGGGCATCCACGGCATCGGCCAGCCGGGCAAAATCGGCGCCGAGCAGACTCGGTGCCAACACCACGGCGTCGGTGCAGCGGGGCCATGTGGATCTAGGCATCGCTGGCGATGATGCCACGCGCGCCTACGTAATGGTGCTCACTCACTCACCCGGCGGCGGCAGCGTCGAGGAACCAGTGGAGTTCGCCGTGGACAGGATTGATCCGGGCGGCAGGGACGGTTCCCGCCACCACACCGGCCAGCGCATCCACCTTGGTGCCACCGCTCACGAGGAAGGCCACGCAGCGTGCTGCGTTGATCGCCGGGTAGGACAGGGTGAGGCGATCGAAGGGCACGTAGTCGGCCCGACCACGACAGCACCAGGTGTCCGTAACCTCGAGCGCCGGGGTGCCCGGAAACAGCGATGCCGTGTGGCCGTTGTCGCCGAGACCGAGGAGGATGCAGTCGAGACGCGGCGGCCCGCCAAATTCTCGCTCCAACGTGGCGGCGTAGTCGGCGGCGGCAGCAGCGAGATCCGGCCTTTCGGCCGGCATCCGGAAGATGTGGTCGGGATCGATTGGAACCCGGCTCAGCAGCGTCGCTGTGGCCATTGCATAGTTGCTGAGTGGGTCGTCAGACGGGCAAGCGCGTTCGTCCCCGAAGCAGCACCACCATGACGACCAGTCGATTCGCGCGGCGAATTCGGCCGAGGCCAGCAGTGCATAGGTCTCCCTAGGGGTGCTACCGCCGGCAAGTGCGATGCTGAACCTTCCGCGCGTGCCAATCGCCCTGCTGGAGAGATGGGCGAGCCATTCCGCCACCGCCCGCGCCATCTCCGGAGCAGTTCTCTCGAAGTGGACGCTGCCGGGAAGGGTTCCTGCGGGGGTCATGGAATGCCGCCTCCGAGTGGTGAACGAGAGTGGCTGCGGGGATTGTCGCATCCATGCCTGCGCTCCACGCCAAAAGTGTCGTTTCGGTGTCGGACCTGTGCCCGTACCCTGAGCGGCAGAACGCAACATCCTCTCCCCCAACCTGCAATCGAGCGTTCACCTTTTCCGCCGCACAACTTAGGGACAGGCATTCGATTGCCGACATACCTGTAGGAGAGGAATGGCCGAAACGACCACGTTTGCCGACGGGTTCGACGGTCCCGAAGTGATCGTCTTCGGTTTACCGGCGCCCCAGCTTCTGGTCGTCGTGGGCGGCGCCGCGCTGGCCTACTGCACCATCCACCTGCCCGTGCCGGTCTTCGTCACCGCCCCCGCCACGATTCTCGCGATTGCAATCGCTGCCGTACTCGGCTGGGGCACGTGGGCAAGCCGGCCAGTGCTCGAGTGGGTGTTCTTGGCCGGCCGGTTCGCCACTTCGCCGCGGATTCGCACCTTTGCACTCCTCTCTGAGGTACACGATGAACCCGGCGAGAGCGCAACCACCGGCTTGTCCGGTGACGTGTCCGACCACCCCTGGGCACTGTGGCTGGAAGCGGCAGCAGCACCCCTTCCACCTCTTCCCGAGCCGCCCCCTGACGATGACGATGTCGAGGAGGCCGCCCCCCACAGAAAGGGCCGTCCACAGCTATTCGTTTTACCCACGACGCCCAGCGCCGACGACGCCACCGACGCAGTGATCCTCCCATTTGCGCGAGCCCTGGCCGACGACGAAGATGACGAGGTCGGCCTCGTCGCAGACGCCAACTCGCCGATCTTTGCCGGCGCCACCCGCAAAATCACCTTCTTTTCCCTCAACGGTGGCACGGGCAAGACGACTCTGGCAACGGAAGTGGCCGGTGTGCTCGCGGCTCGCGGACGGCACAGCCGCGATGGCGTCACGGCCGAACGCTTGAAGGTGGCGCTCATCGATCTCGACCTCCAGAGCGCAACCGTATCCGTGCGCCTCGGCATCCCCCACAAGGCGATCTCTGACTCCGGGCTCGACCAGGCCTCCCCGCCCGGCGATCTCGACGACTACATGGTCACTCACCACACCGGCCTGCGGGCTCTCCTGGGGCCGCCAAAGCCCGTGGCGACGGGGCACTCCATCCTGCCGGATCAGATCGCCAAGATCGTCAGTCAATTAGAGGGCGACGGGTATCACTTCATCTTTTTCGATGTCGGCTCCGACCTGAGCGAGGTTACGACCTGGGTGCTCGGCGCGGTCCACGACATCTTCATCGTCCTACCCCCCACCGCCGGCGGAATCCTAAATACGTATCGAGCCACCGAAGTGCTGCGTCGAATGGGCCTGCGCCACAAGCTCAGCTACGTCGTCAACCGCGACCACGGCGACGTGGACCTGCGCGACGTAATGGCAGACCTTAGCGGCAGCATTCGCGCAGCCATTCCCTACGACATGGCAGTGGAACAGGCGGAGAACGCGCATCGCCTGGTGGCACTCGAAAGTGGATCCGCCGCCACGGCGATCAACGGGCTTGCCGCACACCTGTATCCACCGCTGCAAACAGGTCGCGGGAAGTCCCAGACGTCTTTACCCTGGAGACGCGATGTCTCCTGACTGGCGTCTCCGCACACCGGCTTCCCGTCACGAAGACTTCAGCGTCACGCTGCACCATGATCACCTGTGCCGCCAGGATGGCGTGTGGATCGGAGTGCTCGGCACCGCTGACTGCGACCTTGGCGCGGTTGGAGAGCAGGCGGTGGCACGGTTCCACCACGCCATGACCGGCCTTCTCAACGGCCTCACGTCACCGATTCAACTTCTGATGGTGGCCCGGCAATGGGAGACGGAGGCCTTGCCGGCCAGTGATTTGGCCGTCGAGGACTCCGTGCAGACCGCGATGGCCCGCCATGCGCAAACCCACCTCACGGTCCATGCGCCACTGCGACGTCGCGTCTTTTTGGTTGTGTCCGGAAACGACAGCGCCCACCTCGAACACGCAATCGGGACGGTCGCCCGTCTGCTGGCCGGCGCTGGACTTGGAACTTGGCGGCTTCTAGGCACTGATCTCTACGACCTCTTCGCCGAACTGGAGGAGCCCTGGCATGAGAGCATCACCGAGGTGACCACACCGCTGGGAGTGGCGCGAGGGACATCGCTCATTCGACTACCCGGAGGCGCAGTTGATGCGCGCTGGCTGCTTCCGCTGGTGATGCTTCCCCTGGCCGGCGATGTCGCCATCCATCTGCGCCCAGTGGCACAGGCTGACGCACTGCGAACTCTGCGACGCCGCCTGCGCGACCATAGCGCGCAGCAGTTGGTCGACCTCGACGCGGGGAGGGTGGACGACGTCAAGGTGGACGTCGCCATCGACAACGTGTCGACGCTGCAGCAACGTCTCGCCAGCAACGCCTCGCGCAGCATCGAACTGGCCGTGACGGCGGTGGCGCGGAGTGCCGATCGCAAACGTCTCGATACCGCAACCGCGCAACTCCTGTCGGCCTGGGCACTGACATCGGCACACGCGGTGCCCACCCACTTCCAGCACAGCGACACACTGCTCAGTGTTCTGCCTCTGGCGCTGAACCCAGCCGGGCAGTGGAAGTTGAGCGACACGCTGGCAGCGGCAACGGCATTGCCCTGGGGCCAGGTGGAAGTCAATGACGCCGGTGGTTACCGGCTGGGGCATACCCGGCACGGACAAACGCCGGTCTGTCTCGACCCCTTCGCCAGCGACGTTGCCACCAACGCCAACGTCGCGGTGGTGGCAACGTCGGGACACGGCAAGAGCTTTACCTTGAGTACGCTCGTGATCGAGGCTACGCGCTGCGGGCGCGACGTCGTCGTAATCGACCCGGAAGGCGAATATCGTGCACTGATCGAGCGACTCGGCGGCCGGTATCTAGACCTCGGTTCGGGAGGCGTCAGCAGCCTCAACATCCTCGAAACCGGACTATCTGCCGCCGAGACGGTCGCCGCCACCGGCGAGATGGTCGACCTGATTTGCGGTGGCCTCGACCCTGGCGACCGGAGTGCCGTGGAAAAGGCGGCTTTGACCAGCCTGGCTCAAGCCACTCCGGGGCGGCCTGCAGTCCTGGCAGACCTGATGCCGCGACTGGCGGAAACCTCGCCTCGGGTGGCGCGCATCTTGGAGCGTTACTCCACAGGTCCGCTCGGAGAGTTGCTCTCACGTCCCACAACCATCGACCTTGCGACAACTGGAGTCTGTGGCATCGGATTTCGCGACGTTGCACATGAAATCGTGCCCACGATCACGCTGGTCGTCGCCCAGTGGCTGTGGACCCAGATCCGGCGTGAACGCCGGCGGCGGCACATCGTTGTCGACGAGGTCGGTTTGGTGCTCGAACACGCAGCGCTGCGGCGCTTGATCGTGCAACTGGCACGCCGTTGCCGCAAGTACGACGCCTCGCTGATCGTGGCCACGCAAAACGCCGGGGACCTGCTCGCGGCTGACGATCTAACCGTGGTGGCGACCAACGCGGCCACGGTCCTGCTCGGTGGGCAACGGCCCATCGACATCGCCCGCATGGCAAGCGCTTTTGGTCTCACGTCCGATCAAGCGCGGTTTCTCGAGGCCGCCCAACGGGGCGACTTTCTGCTGCTGTCAGGCTCCCGCCGTGCCGAGGTGATGATCGACGTACCCGAGTTGTATGCCCAGATGATGTCGGGAGCCGCACCACCAGGACCCACAGACCGCTAAACTACATAAAGGCTCCTTTATCAAACGAGGCTTTATGAAAGATCCGGTTATGCGTTCGGTTCGTCCTCGCATGGCCCTGCCTGGCTCCATTGCCGCAGGTGCCGACGATCTCTCGGTCCACTTCGAGGGACTGGCGAACCCGACCCGGCTGGCGATTGTCGAACTTCTGGCCCAAGTTGCAGAAATTCGCGTTTCCGAGCTTGCCCGGCTATGCCAGGTGAGTCAGCCGCGGATGAGCTGGCACCTCCGGATCCTGCGCAAGGCCAAGATCATCCAAACCCGCAGTGCCGGTCGCGAGGTCTTCTGCCGTCTCGACCGCGACGGCATCCGTGCAGCGCAGCAATGTTTCGAAGACATCCTCTTGGCGCGTGTCACCCGGCATGCCGCGGTCGCTCCTTCCATAAACCATGCAATTACTTAAGGGACAGTCGTGAGAAAGAAAGTCAGAGTCGCGATCATTGGCGTTGGCAACTGTGCATCATCATTTGTGCAAGGTGTTGAGTACTACAAGAACGCCAGCAAAGACGATGTCATTCCAGGACTGATGCACGTCGATCTCGGCGGCTACCACATCTCCGATATCGAGTTCTCCGCCGCATTCGACATCGACATCGAAAAGGTCGGCAAGGACCTGTCGCAGGCCATCTTCTCGGGCCAGAACAACACCGTCAAGTTCACTGACGTCCCCAAACTCGGCATCAAGGTCGAGCGCGGCATGACCCACGACGGCCTGGGCAAGTACCTGAAGGAAGTCATCACCAAGGCCCCCGGACCCACCGCCGACATAGTGCAGATTCTCAAGAGCACCAAGACCGATGTGGTCGTCAACTATCTGCCCGTCGGCAGCGAGGAGGCCACGCGTTGGTACGTCGAGCACATCCTTGCCGCCGGTTGCGCAATGGTCAACTGCATGCCGGTGTTCATCGCCCGCGAGACCTACTGGCAGAAGCGTTTCGAGAAGGTCGGCGTACCCATCATTGGCGACGACATCAAGTCCCAGGTCGGGGCCACCATCGTCCACCGCGTGCTGACCCGTCTGTTCCGTGACCGCGGCGTGCAGATCGAGAACATGTACCAGCTCAACTTCGGTGGCAACACCGACTTCCTCAACATGCTGGAGCGCGAGCGACTGGAAAGCAAGAAGATCTCCAAGACCAACAGCGTCAAGTCACAGCTCGATCAACCCATCGCGGACAGGAACATTCACATCGGCCCGTCGGACTACGTGCCGTGGCTTAGCGATCGCAAATGGGCGTACATCCGCGTCGAGGGCAAGTCGTTTGGCGATGTGCCCCTGAATCTGGAGCTCAAGCTCGAAGTCCACGATTCACCCAACAGCGCAGGCATCGTGATCGATGCCGTGCGCTGCTGCAAACTGGGCCTCGATCGCGGTTTGAGTGGTACCCTCGAGGGTCCGGCCTCGTACTTCATGAAGTCGCCGCCGCGGCAGGTCTCGGACTCGCTGGCACACGAACTGACCGAGGACTTCATCGCAGCCAGGGGAGCGTATGCACTCGACAGCCCTGCTGAAGTAGCGGAATTGGTTGCCCTGGCGGACCCGCCAACCACGAGCTGACCCACCACTATGCCCGCCAACCGTCAATCGCGAAGCGCACCAGGGGAGAACTCCGAGCGACCAGCGCCATACGTGGCGTTTCGAGCCGGCGAAACCCTGGTGCGACTGCTGCCGTGGCGGCTCAGCTACGCGCTGGCCGGTCTTGGCGCGGGAGTCCTGGCTCGTGCTCGACCACATCGGTTCGACGGACTGCGCGCCAACTTGAGCCACGTTCTACCGGATGCCGACCCCAAGACCCTAGAGCGGACACTGCGGCGCAACGTCGGCAACCTGGCACGCTGCTGGGTCGATGTCATGGAGATGCGCTGGCGGCCCCGGCAGACCTCCCGTCGCCTCGACATCGTCGAGGGTTTCGAGCACTACGCCCAGGCGCAGGCACGCGGCCGCGGAGTGGTCGCGGTTTCGATGCACTTCGGTAATTGGGAAACGGGGCTGGCGGCGTGGAACTTCGGTGGGGGCCACATGGCTCTACTTGCCGAAGAGATCAAGCCGACCAAGCTTTTCGAACGGCTCGTGAGTACCCGGCACGCGCTTGGCATCAAGGTCATCCCGATCGACGCTGCCGCCATGCGTGGCAGCGATGCTAGAACCGCACGCCGGGTCGGCGCGCGGGCGATGAGAGAGGTTCTCAAGCACCTGCGGGCCGGCAACACGATAGCAATCGCAATCGACCGGGACATCACCGGCGGCGGCGAGATGCTGCGCTTCTTTGGTGCGGATGCGCCCATTCCCGTGGGAACGGTTGATGTTGCAATTCGGACTGGCGCGGCAGTGGTACCGGTATCACTGATGCGCAAAGGCCGGCGCGTCGAGGGCCGAGCATACCCCGAAATCGTCTATGACCCTGAGGCCCCACGTGAAACCGAGGTGCGCCGCATCGCCGCAGAGGTGCTGGCGTTGTTCGAGCGCGAAATTCGCGCCCATCCCGAGATGTGGCACGTCCTCGAGCCGATCTGGCAACCGACACCGGACCTGACACCGTGAAGATTTGCCTCGTTTCCCCTTATGACTACTCCCATCCTGGAGGGGTGTCGGAGCACGTCCGCCATCTGGCTGACAAGCTGCGAGCGCGAGGCAATTCGGTCACGGTGATGGCACCGTCAAGCAAGGTCGGTGACGACCACGGCATTCCCGGCTATGTCCGAATTGGCCGCAGCGTGCCGGTGCATTCCAACGGTTCGGTGGCACGTGTCGCGCTCAGCTTTCACTTGGTTCGACGGGTTCGCGGACTGCTGGATCGTGAGCAGTTCGACATCGTCCACTACCACGAACCCCTGGTGCCATCGCTGCCGATCACAGTGTTGCGCTTCCACTCCGGAGCCAATGTCGGCACGTTTCATGCGATGGCGCGACGCAATCTCGGCTACTACTATGCCCGACCCTTTCTCAAGCGCTATTTCAAGCGGCTGCACGTGCGCATTGCGGTGAGCCAACCGGCACGAGACTTCGCATCGCGATATTTTGGTGGCGACTACTGCATCATCCCCAACGGGATTGACACCAGCCGTTTCCGCCCTGATCTCGAGAAAGTCGACGAACTGCGCACTCCGGGCAAGGCAACCGTGATCTTCGTGGGCCGGCTCGAGAAACGCAAGGGTTTCGACGTCCTACTCGAGGCATACCGCGAACTGCGACAGCGTCGAGCCGATCTTCGCCTGGTCGTCGTCGGTGACGGTCCGCTCCGGTCAGAGTACGTGCAACGTGTTGCCGAACACCAGATTCCCGACGTCCTCTTCGCGGGCCGTGTATCGGATGAGATGTTGCCGCGCTTCTATGCGTCAGCGGACATCTTCTGTGCACCCGCCACCGGAGGTGAGAGCTTCGGCATCGTCTTACTCGAAGCCATGGCGAGCGGGTTACCGACACTGGCCTCTGCTATCGAGGGTTTCACCCAGGTTCTCGAGCCGGGCAAAACCGGGATGCTCGTGCCACCCCGGCAGCCAAAGATGTGGTCACAGGCCATCGAAGTGCTGCTCAACTTTCCGGAGTTGCGTCACTCACTTGGAGAAGCAGGAATCGCCAATGCCAAGCGCTACGACTGGGAGCGCGTGGTCGATTCAGTCCTCGACATCTATCAACAAGCGTGTTCCAGATCGCGCGCGCACATGGTGGCAGCTCGTGTTCACAGTTAA
The DNA here is from genome assembly GCA_014874355.1 of bacterium. GTDB lineage: Bacteria > Chloroflexota > Dormibacteria > Aeolococcales > Aeolococcaceae > JACWAJ01. The sequence continues at coordinate 22,863 of JACWAJ010000068.1, forward strand.
GTTTCAGGAATGGGTCAGGGCGTCGGCACGACGGTTTGTCGCGGCGATGCATCTGCTCGGGATCACCCCCAACACACTGACGGTGGTGGGTCTTGGCATTACCGCTGTCGGTGCGTTCCTCGTCGGCGTTGGCTTGCTCGCCGCCGGCGGCCTCGTCCTCATCATTGCGGGACTTTTCGACCTCCTCGACGGGGCGGTGGCCCGCGTCACGGGGAAGGTATACCGCTACGGCGCCTTCCTTGACTCCACAACGGATCGTTACTCCGAAGCGATCGCCTACATGGCTCTGCTGTACTACTTCATCTATAACGACCCGGCGCGCGCATCGCGAGGTGTCGAGCCGCTACTCGTGCTCATGGCCCTGTCCGGGTCGCTTCTGGTCAGCTACATTCGTGCCCGCGCACAGTCGCTGGGTTTCGTGTGTGACGGCGGCCTGCTGGCGCGGCCTGAACGCGTCGTCATCCTGGTAACGGGTCTCATCATCCCTGTGCTACTGGTGCCGTGTCTCTGGCTGCTCGCCATATTCACCAACCTGACGGCAGTTCAGCGGGTCTACCTCGTGTGGCAGGAATCGCGCAAGACCGCGCCGGTTTCCCAATAGGGGCTTTGGGGTAATCGCGGTTCGCCCCACTATACCCCTCAGGGGTATAGTGACAGTGTGATCGGGCAGGCTCTATCCATTCTCGGCGACGCACTTCGCGACGGTGCACTCATGTTCTGGAACACCGTGTGGGCACTGGTGCTGGGCTTCGCCCTCTCCGGCATGGTCCAGGCATTCGTGCCCCGCGACAGACTGCGCCGTGTCCTCGGACGGCCCGGCGCGGGCACTCTTGCAAAAGCCGGCGTCCTCGGTGCGGTGTCCTCGTCATGCTCCTATGCGGCCACCGCCATGGCCAAGTCGCTGTTTGCCAAAGGCGCCGATTTCGGGGCGGCGATGGTCTTCATGATCGCGTCGACCAATCTCGTGATCGAGTTGGGCATCGTGATCATCGTGCTGCTCGGCTGGACTTTCGCCCTCAGCGAACTCATCGGCGGCATACTCATGATCGCAGCGTTGGGCATCGTCGGACGCCACGTCTTCCCCCCGCGACTGGTGGATGCGGCACGCCGACGGCTCCAGGCCCGTACAGAGGCCGCACACCCGGCCGCCGACGAAAATCTGCCGGCACATTGGCGGGAACGGATGCGAAGCCGCTCCGGCTGGGCCGACGCGGCAACCTACGCCGTCGCCGACCTCACCATGTTGCGCAAGGAGATGGCGATCGGATTCGGGGTTGCGGGATTGCTGAGTGCCGCAGTGCCTGCGTCAGTCTGGGGAGCACTTTTCGTCAGCGGCCACGGGATGTGGTCGTCGATCGAGAATGCTTTCATCGGCCCGTTCATCGCCATCATCAGCTTCGTCTGCTCGGAGGGCAATGTACCGCTGGCGGTTTCTCTCTGGCATGGGGGAATCAGCTTCGGGGGCGTGGTCAGCTTCATCTTCGCCGACCTCATCACCCTGCCCCTGCTACTCATATACCGCAAGTACTACGGCTGGAAGCTCACGCTGCGAATCCTGGCAAGCTTCTGGGTGACCATGGCGCTCGCGGGCCTGGCCGTCGAAGCCACCTTCACGGCCCTGCATCTGGTGCCGACGTCACGTGGACAGGGCGTCGCGGGTATGAGTTTTGCGGTTGACGTCACCAGCGGCCTCAATGTCATCGCGCTGCTGGTCCTCGTGGCACTTGCGCTGCTGTCGCGTACCCGGCAATCCAGCACGTTGTACGCGATCGATCCCATCTGCGGCATGCAGGTCGAAATTCGCAGCGCACCAGCCCGCGCCACCGTACAGGGGATCACCACGTATTTCTGCGCGGAACACTGCCGCGATCGATTCCTGCGTCAACAAAGTGGGGATGGAGGTGGCGTACCGGCCCCCAGGTCGCCTACGCTGCACATGCTTCCCTTGGCGAAGAGCACTGAGGCGGAGCCAGGTTCGGGAGAATCACATGGACACCCATAGCGAACACCTCAAGACCCACGGTTCTTATCAGGCGAACAAGCGCGAGATTCAACAACGCTTTGCTCGCGTAGCCGGACAGATCACCGGCATCCGCCAGATGGTCGATGACGAGCGTTACTGCCCCGAAGTGCTCACGCAACTCAGTGCCGCGATCGCAGGGCTCGAGAAGATCGGTTACATCCTGCTCCGTGACCACATCGCACACTGCGTGGTTGACGGTCTCCAAGGTGATCGCGGAGACGCCTACATGGATGAGTTGATGGCCATGATCCAGCGCTTCTCCGGGCGCTGACCCCGCCTCAACACGACGTGGTCAGATACAGCAAAGCGTACAAACCCACCAGGTTGAACAAGCCGTGGACAAGCGCGCTCATCCAGAGTGATTTCGAAGCGGCATAGGTCCAGGCCAAAATGGCGCCGACGGCCATCAGCGGGAGAAACAGCACCAACACCAGATGAAAAGCCGAGAAGATCACGGCGCTCATCAGGATGCCCAACGCAACGCCAGCAAAACGGCTGAGCACTCCGTAGAGAAGCCCGCGAAAGAGTGTTTCCTCGACCAGCGGCGCCACGATACACACAACCGGAAAGGCGAACAGGAAGGCTAGCGGTCCCTGGAATGCGCTGCGCACGTTTATGCACTGTCCATTGGCCATGTTCGGCAACAACCGCTCACTGACCTGCTGGAACACTCCACCCACAACGTACGCAGCGACGGCAAAGACCGGAGCCGCGAGCAACCACGACCACGTGCGGGGACGCCCCCAGCCAATATCGCGAAGGCTCAACCCGCGGCGATCGAGACAGTACACGTAAATGTTGGCGCCCATGCCTATGTACGCCGCCAGTTGCCCCAGAAAGCTTGCAACGGTTGTCGTGGCCGCCGACGGATTGGCTCCTCCCGTGCCCAGAACGACCGTCAAGACCACCAGCGCACTCAGGAAATTGCTCGCGACCAGGCCACCGGCAAGAACAACCATCACATCATGCCCACTCACCGAGGAAAACCCTGCCAGCCCGGATGCGCCCGAACGTTCCCCGGCAATTTCGCGCTGCTGCCGTGTACAGGCAACGGCCAGGACGATTCCGGCCCCGGCGAGCAAAGCCGCGAGCGAGAAGCTCTCCATCCTGGCCGTGCTCGAGCTGAGACCGACGACGAGCGAGAAGAGCGCCACCAGGAAACCAAGCCCCGCCTGAATTCCCGTGAGGATGACGGCTCCACGTGGCGACACTCGACGCGACCGGGGTGCGGCTACTTCTGTGGACGCGGGCGGAAACTCCATGTCGTGGCCATTCTGCACAATCTCTTCTCAATGGTCGCGTCAGCCTTCGATACCGTCATCGGACATTCGCCCGCCGTGGCGGCGCTACGCCGTCAGGTGACCGGCTCAAGCCTGTCGCACGCCCTACTCATTGCGGGCCCTGACCGGGTCGGGAAAACGACACTGGCACTGGCACTGGCGACCACATTGCTCGACGCCAAGAACTGGCCCGGGGGAATCCGCGCCCATCCCGACCTTTGGCTGGAGGACTCCGACGCCGAGCGAATCGGCATTGCCCAGGTCCGCAATGGTGGCGGCGGAGATGACGGCCCCAGTCTGCAGGACTTCCTGACGCTAAGACCATATGCCGGCGGACGCCGGGTGGCAGTCGTGGGTCGTGCCGATCGGCTCACCATGGATGCCGCCAACTGCCTGCTCAAGACCATCGAAGAGCCGCCCTCTGAGAGCCACATCGTCTTGTGCTCGGCCAACCCCGATGGCCTGCCCTCGACGATCCTGTCGCGTTGCCAGACATTGACGTTGGCACCCGTGGCCGCCGGAGTGCTGCAGGCATGGCTGGAGCAAGAACACGAGATCGAAGCCAATCTGGCGGCGACGGCTTCGGCGCTGGCGTTGGGCCGGCCCGGCCGGGCACTCAGGCTGGCGATCGAGCCCGGCGCACTCGGGGCGGAGGTCGATGCCCTGGACGGATTCTTGCGAACGGCGGGCGGCGGAGTTGGCGGGGCGCTGCAGGCGGCCTCGGCACTGGCGCCGCCGGCCGGGGCCGAGGGACGCGAACGCGCCCTGCTTCAACTCGGCGTCTGGACGGCGTTCCTGCGAGACGCAGTCTGCGTCGCTGAAGGCGTTGCAGATCTGGTGCTCTGGACGGCCTACCGCAACGCCCTAGAGGCGTGGGCGCAGGCGCTACCCAAAGAGCGCCTGATTGCCATGCTCGGTTCCACCTTGGCGGCGGTTCGCGATATCGCCATCAACGCCCAGCCCCGGCTTTGCTACGAACTGCTCTTTCTGGACCTGTTCGCGGCCATTGGCGACGCAAATGTTCCGCCGGTAACGGTTGTGCCCGAACGCACGGCAGGGATGACCGCCGCACCGGTGGGGAAGTTGGTGTCACGGGCATCGATGGCACCCCGCAAGTCCAGAGCTCGTAAGCGCTAGGAGCGGTGGCGGCGCACCATCACAACCGCGACCAGGCCCGCCAGCGCCACCGGCACCAACCACGGCCGTTCGTCCAATTGCCGGGTGATGTGCCCCAGCAGTGAAACCGACGGCAACTCGGCGGGCTCCTCCGTCATCAGGCGCACAGTGCCGGCAACTTTTGGGGGCGACGGCGCGGGTGAGTGGGACTCGCCGTCCATAGGTGTCTCCTTCTCGTTTGGCCCGATGAGAGTGGCAATTATCGGGATCCTTTGCCCCGGCGCGTATCCTCGACGCCGTGGAAGGCAGTTCCCGCATCCCCGACGGATTCCTTCTCGGGTGTGCCAGCGCGGCTCACCAGGTCGAGGGCGGGCTCGAAAACGACTGGACGCGGATGGAGCGAGAGCTTCCCGGCTCAATCGACGACGGGTCGGAGTCGGGCATCGCCTGCGACCACTACCATCGCTTCCGCTCCGATCTGGAACTCTGCGCTCACGTGATGCATAACAATGCCCACCGCTTCTCCGTTGAGTGGTCTCGGATCGAGCCTGCCGAGGGTGTATTCAGCGGACCGGCGCTGGCGCACTACCGCGATGTCGCGCGAACCTGCCGCGAACTGGGCATGGAACCGATCGTCACGCTCCACCATTTCACGCTGCCACAGTGGCTGGCAGACGCAGGTGGAGTTCTGGCACCGACGGCGCCACGGCTCTTTGCCCGCTTTGCCGCCACCGTAGCCGAAGCCCTCGGTGACCAGGTGCGCTGGTGGGTGACCATCAACGAGCCCGCCGTCTACGTCGTCCTCGGGCATCTCCTTGGGGTTTTCCCGCCCAACCACACCTCTCTGTCGGAGACGCGTCTCGGGGCACGGGGCCTCCTGCGCATGCATGCAGCCAGTGCGATGGCGGTGCGTGCAGTGGCTGGCTCGCATGGCTGGAAGGCACGCATCTCAATCGCCCATCATGAGCGCCGTATCCGACCCGGCCGAGCGCTCGCGTCACTGGACCAGGCAATTGCGGGGCTTTCGGACTACCTGTTCAATCGCTGGTTCCTGCGCAGTTGCGTGAGCGGACGGGTACTGCCTCCCATGGGTCGGGGAGAGCGAGTTACCGGTCTTCGCGACTCCCTCGACTACATCGGGCTCAACTACTACACGGAAGCCAGCGCCGAATTCGACATCACCTCTCCCTCGCGGCTTTTCATGCGGCAGCGGCCCCCTGCCGGGGTGCCCCTGGACCGCTTCGGCAATGGGATCGACCCCGCCTGCCTGGGTCAGGCGTTGCACACCCTGTGGAATGAGTTCCATCTGCCCATCCTCATCACCGAGAACGGTCTTGCCGACAGTGGCGACGAGGTGCGAACGCGCTACCTTGTCGATCACCTGTCGGCTGTGCTCAAAGCCCTCGACCAAGGTGTCGATGTGCGCGGGTACATGTATTGGACTCAGATGGACAACTTCGAGTGGAGCAAGGGCTACTCCCAGCACTTTGGCCTTTACTCCGTCGAACGCTCCTCCATGGAGCGCCACGCCAAGCCCAGCGCAGCCGTGTTTGCCGAGATCTGCCAGAGTCGCACGCTTCCCGCTGTGACCACGGAGCCATCCCGTGCCCGGTGAACGACGCCCCCCAAGCGCCGCCGAGCGAGTTGCGTTCGTGATTGCGCTGGCACAAGCGGCCGGCGCCGGCACCCTGGCACTCCTCAGCATCAAGGGCGCGGTCGGCGCCAACCTTTCGGGCGTCCTCGATGCCAGCACCGGAATGCTCTTTCTGGGAACTCTCTTTGGGCTGCTTGGCTTTCTCGTCTTAATGTGCGCGTTGCTTGTGCTACGCGGATCACTGGCAGCGCGTTTTGGCCTGGTCGGAACTGAAGTCCTGCTCGGGGCCATCGGCTTTGCCCTACTCCCCACCGTCGGTTTGGTCGTCGCCATTTCCGCACTTCTGGTCGTAATCCTCGACACACTACTAAGTTGGATCGGACGGCCGCAACCGATCGGCTGAAGGCTCTATAACCCTCCCGGGCCTGGTGTTCTGGAGCCCTGATAGACTGGGTTTCCATGACTTACGTCGTGACCCAACCATGCATCGACAAGAAGGACAAGTCCTGTATCGAGGTGTGTCCAGTCGACTGCATCCACGAGACCGCTGAAGACCGCATGGTCTACATCGACCCCGACGAGTGCATCGATTGCGGCGCCTGCGTCGACCCGTGTCCGGTGGACGCCATCTATGCCGAGGAGGATGTTCCTTCGGCACAGGTTGCCTTCGTTGATATCAACCGGGACTACTTCAAGGACAACTCGGCGACCCGCCTTCGAGTGGACGCCATCAAACCGCGCGCCTGAGACACGGTGCAGAGGGAAGGACTGATGACCGCACCTACGATCACGCCCGCGACCACCACCCCTAAAGATCTGATCGAACGTGCGCGTGAACTGGCGGTTCAGATCGTCGACCTCCGCTTTACCGACCTCATCGGCACATGGCAGCACATGAGCATCCCGGTGAACGAGTTCACGGAGAGCCTGTTCGCCGACGGCATCGGGTTCGACGGTTCGTCGATCCGTGGCTTCCAACATATCCACGACAGTGACATGCTCCTGTTGCTCGATCCCGACCGCAGTTTCATCGACCCGTGCCTGGACGTCACCACCATGGTGATCGTGTGCGACATCGTCGACCCCATCACACGCGAACCCTATTCGCGCGATCCACGCTACGTCGCACGCAAGGCTGAAGCGTACCTGCGCAATTTGGGCATCGCCGACACGTCGTGCTGGGGCCCTGAGTGCGAGTTCTACATCTTCGACTCCGTGCGCTTCGACCAGAATACCAACGAAGGTTATTACTTCATCGATTCCGACGAAGGTGTCTGGAACACGGGACTGGACAGCATCGACAACCTCGGCGCGCGTCCCGCCCTCAAGGGCGGTTATTTCCCGGCCCCGCCTGTCGACAAACTGCAGGATCTGCGCAGTCGCATCGTGATCGCCCTACAAGACTCCGGCATCGATGTCGAGGTTCATCACCATGAGGTCGGCACTGCGGGCCAGTCTGAGATCGACATGCATTTCGGCACGCTGGTGGCAATGGCAGACAAGGTGTTGCAGTTCAAGTACATCGTCAAGAACGTCTGTTACCGCGAGGGCTACACGGCCACGTTCATGCCCAAACCTCTCTACGGCGACAACGGCAGTGGCATGCACACCCACCAATCGTTATGGAAGGACGGCGTTCCGGTCTTCTACGATGCCAAGGGATATGCACTGCTGAGCGACACCGCACGCTGGTACATCGGCGGCTTGCTAGCTCATGCACCGGCGCTACTTGCCTTTGCGGCACCAACCACCAACAGCTACCGCCGGCTCGTGCCCGGCTACGAAGCCCCCATCAAACTGGCCTACAGCGCGCGCAATCGCAGCGCCTGTGTGCGTATCCCCACCTACAGCGACCAGCCGGCGGCGAGGCGTCTCGAGTTCCGCTCACCGGACTCTATGTGTAATCCGTACCTGACCTTTGCATCGATGTTGATGGCAGGGCTCGACGGCATCGAGCGCAAAATCGAGCCCCAACAACCGGCCGAGATCGATCTGTACGACGCCAACGATGAGGTGGCGCTGGCCGTGGAGAATCTCCCCGGCTCGCTCTCCGAGGTGCTGGATGCGCTCGAAGCGGATCACGACTTCCTGCTCAAGGGCAATGTATTCACGCCAGATGTCCTCGACCGGTACATAGCCTACAAGCGCATCAACGAGGTCGACGCGGTCGCACAAAGACCGCACCCCTACGAGTTTCTTTTGTATTACGACGCTTAGCGAGGGAAGAGACAGATAACCGCAGGTTATCTGTCTCTGACCGAGCGACGGCGTCGTACGAAGTACGACGCTTAGCGAGGGATGCGTACGAGAACCGCAGGTTATCTGTCTCTGACCGAGCGACGGCGTCGTACGAAGTACGACGCTTAGCGAGGGATGCGGAAGGACCTAGCCGTTGCTGACCAGCCCCAGTGACCGGACCCCGTTTTCTGATCCACCCTCTATGAGGGATCGGGGTTGATGTTGCCGCCGCCGGTTGGGACGGTGACGTTCGATGATGTTACCCGGGAATCGGGTTCCTGAGCCGGGTCATCC
>JACWAJ010000069.1 GCA_014874355.1 bacterium
CCTCTACCGTGCGGGACTTGGTGGGGTCGCGCCGGATGTGGCCTTTGGCTTCGAGTGAGTCGAGGTGGTTCTGAACCGTCGACGATGAACTCAGCCCCACCGCCCTGCCGATCTCACGAACGGTTGGCGGGTAGGCGTGCTGACCGGCGTGCTTGCGAAGGTAGTCCAGGATCTGCTGCTGCCGAGGATTGAGAGAGTCGGGCATGTTGATGGTCTCCTCCTACCGAGATGCAGGTGGAATGTACCACGAATCGCGCGCTCCTGCAAACAGATGTTCTGCCAAGATCCACTACTGCCAGCCCGTCTTGGAACACACCTCCGCGGTGAGATCGGTAAGCGGGCGGGCAGCGTCCAGCCAGACTATGCGCGAGTCGCGCCGGAAGTAGGTCCGTTGCGCCTTGGCGTAGCGCAACGTGCGCTGCACGGTGGCGGCTATGGCCAGATCGAGATCGATCTCGCCGGCGTCGAGCGCCAGTGCTTCGGCATAGCCAATGCCCGAAGCACCAATAGCCTCTCGATCGAGACCTCGCGCCATCGTCCGGCGCACTTCGGCAACAAGGCCGCCACCGGCAAACATCGTTGCCGTTCGCGCGGCAATCCAGCGTGCATGGATCTGGCGGTCAACATCGAGGCCCAGCAGTGTCACGCCGGCGTCCAGTGGCGGTCGGGGCGCATTGCGCCGGGTCCACACATCTGCCAGCGTGCCGGGGTTGGTGTCGAGAATCTCCAACGCCCGGATAACCCGCCGAGGATTTTGCACATCGATCATGTGGATCGCCTCAGGATCCCGCAGCCGCAGTTCCTCCACCAGTGCTCGATGTCCCGCCAGCGTGGCCGTTTGGAAGGTTCGATGCCGCCTGGCGGTCAGGTCCGGTGGCGACAGCGGATCGAGACCGTTGAGAAGGGCGTCGATGTAGAGACCGGTGCCCCCCACCACCACAGCGCGACCGCCGTGACCGCCGATATCCATAAGCACCTGGTTGGCGAGGGCCAACCAGGCGGCGACGCTGAACCTCTCACCCGGCTCACGCACGTCGTACAGATGATGGGAAACCTGTGCGCGTGCCGCCGCGTCGGGCTTGGCGGTGGCGATGTCAAGCCCGTAAATCACCTGACGGGAGTCGGCGTTCACGATCTCGACCCCCGCCACTTGTCTGGCAACCGCCATGGCGAGGAGGCTCTTGCCCACACCGGTAGCCCCGACCAGGATGAGCCGCCGCGTGTTCACACCGCGGGGCGGCGGAAGGCGCGACGCAGTGCCGCATCGTCGAGGACCATCACCGTCGGCCTGCCATGTGGGCAGGTCATGGCGTTGGGGGTTTCGGCTAGACGAGACAGCAGCCTTTGCTGTTCGCTCTCGTCGAGATGGTCACCAAAGCGCACTGCGGAGTGGCAGGCTAGCAACGCAGCAACCCGGTGACGGCGTTCAGCACTCATGCCCTCGCCAGCACCAAGCGCATCGAGCACCTGACCCACCAGCCGGCCGGTGTCGGCACGAGAAGCCGCCGCGGGAACAGCGCTGCAACGCAGCAGGTTGGGACCAAAGGTGTCGATGACAAATCCGCATTTCGTAAGCCAGTTAGCGTTGTGCGCAAACGCCTCGAGCTGGGAGGGGTCGCACTCGACGATTGCCGGGATGAGCAGCATCTGAACCTGGTCGGAGCCGGCTGGATCGAGACGGCCGTGGTCCCAGCGGGCCTGGATCTCCTCGAAGAGGATCCTTTCGTGGGCGGCGTGAGGATCGATCAGAACCACGCGTCCGGCACTCCACGCCACGAGCCACTCGTTGCCGGCCTGCCCCAAGGACGACAACACCCCCAGCCCGGCCATACCGGTGTCAGCCCCGATCGCCGCGGCCGGCGGAGCCGATCCGCTCGCAATGTCAGCGCGCCAGGGCATGGGCAAGGGTACCGGTCCGGCGGCATTCGCATCCCCGATCTCGAGTACTGGTGAAGGACTCACGATGGATGCGCTGTGGCCGGATCTGCCGGACGTCCAGGCCACACTGCCGGTGTACAACGCAGAACCCTGCAGCGCCCCCCAGCAAGCGCGTTGCACGGCCACGAAGATGCTGCTCTCATCGCGGAAGCGAACCTCGCGCTTGGTGGGATGGACGTTGACGTCAACGTCGGCTGGGTCGAGGTCCACCCGGATGACGCCGTAGGGATGGCGCCCGCCCGGAATGAGCCCCCGGTAGGCCTCCTCGACGGCGACGCTCAAAGCGCGGTTGTGGACGCGACGGCCGTTGACAACGACGACGAGCCCGCCCCGTGTCCCCCGATGCACACGGGGTTGGGAAATGCGCCCACCCACGCCAATTGGACCCTCGCCGGTCACCTCCAGGAGTTCACGTGCCGCGGCGGCTCCGAAGACGGCTCCAAGCGCGTCGTCGAGTCCGGTGCCGGGGCTGCGCAGCAGGATCCGGCCATCATTCCGGCTGGTGATGGCGACTTCGGGGTGGGTCAGCGCCATGTCCGCCACGACGCGGCCGGCTGCCGACGTCTCGGCACGAGCCGAGCGCAGGAAGCGCAGCCGCGCCGGGGTGTTGAAGAAAAGGTCGCAGACCTCGACGGTGGTACCACGCGACCGTCCCGCCGCGCCCCGCCCCAGAACCTCCCCGACCCGAGCGTGGAGCGTGGCCGCAGCGAGGTCGCCCGTAGCCGACGTGATCGTGACGTCGGCTACCGCGGCAATGCTGGCCAGGGCTTCGCCGCGAAACCCGAGGCTTGCCACCCGCGTCAGGTCGTCGACCACGGCGATCTTGGAGGTGGCGTGACGCATGACCGCCAGCTCCAGTTCATCCGCCGCGATGCCGGCACCGTCGTCGGCGACGGCAATGCGCACCAGTCCGCCGCCCTCGATGCCGATGTCAACCGCCGTGGCGCCGGCATCCAGCGCGTTCTCGCACAACTCCTTGACGACCGACGCGGGGCGTTCCACCACCTCGCCGGCGGCGATGGCGTCGGCCACCATCTGCGGCAGGCGGCGGATTGGGGGCGGCGGCAACATCAGTACACCCGTGCTCGCCACTCGGCAAGTTTGTTGAGCGCCGCAAGTGGCGTCAGACCGTCGATGTCCAGTTCGGTCAGTTCCGCCACCACCGGATGAGCCGCTGGAACGGGAATCCCCAAGTCCAACTGGTCGGCCCGCGCCGGCGAGTCGATGAGCGGGCGGCTGGACTCCAACTCGGCAAGCAGGGTACGGGCGCGAGACAGCACCGAAGCCGGAATGCCCGCCAGCTTGGCGACGTGAATCCCATAGGAACGATCGGCCCCACCCGCAACGATGCGATGCAGGAAGGTCACCGACTCGCCATCCTCCTCCACCTCGACGCGAGCGTTGCGAACCCGCGGCAGCCACTCTGCCAGCGCCGTCAACTCGTGGTAATGGGTGGCGAAGAGCGTGCGGCAGTTGAGTTGAGGCGCCTCGTGGATCTGCTCGACGATCGCCTGGGCGATGCTGAGACCGTCATACGTCGAAGTGCCGCGCCCGATCTCGTCCAGGATGACCAGCGAACGCGAGGTGGCCTGACGCAGGATCGCCGCGGTCTCGGCCATTTCCACCATGAATGTCGAGAGGCCCGCAGAGAGATCGTCGTGAGCCCCGATACGCGTGAAGATGCGATCGCACACGCCGATACGCGCGCGCTTCGCCGGCACCAGGCAGCCGATCTGCGCCAGCAGTGTGATGAGGGCCACCTGGCGCAGATACGTCGATTTGCCCGCCATGTTGGGACCGGTGAGGATGACGATCCGGTCGCTGACGTCGAGGCTGCAATCGTTGGCGACGAAACGCCCCGCGGGCAGGTTGTGCTCGACCAGAGGGTGGCGCCCGGCCTCGATGTCGGTCACAGTCGACGTGTCGACCTCGGGTCTGACCCAGCGTTGCCGTACGCCGGCCTCAGCCAGCGACTGGCTGACGTCGATGACGGCAATCCCCCGAGAGCATTCCAGCAATCGCTCAGCCTCAGCGGCGACACGCAGGCAGGCGTCACGCAGCAGTTCCTGCTCGCGGTTGAGAGCACGTTCGCGAGCGCCCAGAACAATGATCTCCTGCTCCTTGAGATCGGGAGTTATGTAGCGCTCGGCGCCGACCAGCGTCTGCTTGCGGACGTAGTCGTCGGGGACCAGTTCGCGATGGGCATTGGGAATCTCGATGTAGTAGCCAAAGACGCGATTGTAACCGACTTTGAGCGAACGGATCGCGGTGCGCTCGCGCTCGCGCTCTTCGAGGGTTGCGATGAACGTACGCGCATCGCCGCCTGCAGCGAGCAGCGAGTCGAGTTCGGTGTCGGCGCCACGCCGCACCGCACCGCCGTCCCGCAAGAACGCCGGGGGATCGTCCACCAGCAGGCGTTCCAAGTGTTCACACAGTTCAGATGAAACGTCCAGCGTGGCTACGGCCTGACTGAGTTCGGCAGCCGGTACATCTTTGAGTTCGAAGGCAAGCCCAGGCAGGCGGGTCAACGCCTGGCGAACGGCACTGAGGTCGCGTGGCGTGGCTATGCCCTGCACGCAGCGGTTCACCAGGCGTTCCAGGTCGCGAACGGCACCGAGTTGTTCGCGCACGGTGGAGCGAACCCGCGACGCATCGGCAAACCAGGCCACGCTGTCGAGACGGGCATTGATGAGCGCCGGCTCACGAAGCGGCTCCTGCAGGCGTTGACGGAGCAGACGGGCGCCCATCGGCGTGCGTGTGTCATCCAGCAGCCCGACCAGCGGTGTGCCACCGGTGGCAAGCGGCTGCAGGAGTTCGAGATTGCGACGCGTCTGGGGATCGAGCCGCATCACCGTGGCCAAGTCGCGCTGCTGGATGCGCAGGGTGGACCCGCTGAGGATCACCTTGGAGCGATCGCAGTAGGCCAGCACCGCACCAACAGCGCCAATGGCGGCCGCATCGGTGTCGAGTCCCAGCCCGGACAGTGACATCGCGCCCGTGATCGCAGCCAGACGCTCAGCTCCCCGGCCGGCATCGAACAGTGAGGCCGGCAGGCGGCGGCGTACGGCCCTGGGCACCAGGCGATCGGGAACCTCGGCAGAGTCGGGAACGAGCAATTCGGCAATGTCGAGACGCAGGCATTCTTCCGCCAGAGCTGCGCTGCCAAGGTCGCCGGCAACGGTCGCCACCTGCATCTCGCCACTGGCGGCGTCAAGGGCGGCCAGAAAGGTTTGGTTGCCCCCCGGCAGCAGCGCAACACAGCGCGCTGTGCGACCCTCGTCGAGATACTCCGCCTCCACCAGGGTGCCGGGACTGAGAACGCGAGTGACCTCGCGTGCAACCAGTTTGCCGGCCTGAACCTCCCCCACCTGATCCCATAGCACCACGGCATGACCGGCGTCGAGCAGGCGGCGGATGTAACCCGTGGCGGCGTGATGGGGTACGCCGCACATCGGCAGGCGACCGGCCTTACCGAAACCGCGAGCGGTGAGGGTGACACCCAGAATCGGGGCTGCAATCTCGGCGTCGGCGCCAAAGAGTTCGTAGAAATCGCCCAGGCGCGCCATGAGGATCGCACCCGGATACTCGCCCCTGATGCGCCGGTACTCCCTAAGGACGGGAGTGTTACCTGCGGTTCCGAGGTCGAGAACGGGCCCCATGACCTCACCTTGTCCGGCATCGACATGCGGCGCCGGGGTGCGTCCGCCGGTCACGCGAGTGCCGGCCTCGCGGAGTCGCCGACGAGTTGCCAGGCAGTGCTACTCATAACCGTGGTGCGCAGCAGTTCACCTACAGATCCGCTGCCGGCGGGCAGCCAGCAGAGCTTGTTCTGCCGGGTCCGACCGTAGCTGCGGCCATTGGCGCTCACACCCTCTACCAGCACCTCCACCTCGCGTCCCACGTAGCTCGCGTTGATCTCCGTGGCAATGTTGCGTTGCAGGTCGAGCAGATGGTTGAGACGGCGCTTCTTCTCGATCAATGGGACGTCGTTGGGTCGCCGCGCCGCGGCGGTCCCCGGTCGCGGCGAATAGGCGGCGAGATGGACTGTGTCGAACCTGACCTCACGCATGAGTTGCTCGGTGCCGGCAAATTCGGCTTCGGTCTCTCCGCAAAAGCCGACGATGATGTCGGTGGTCAGCGACAAGCCGGGGATGGTTTCACGCGCCTGCGCGATGACGTCCCGGTAGTGCGCCACGGTGTACGGACGGTGCATTCGGTGCAACAGCACATCGTCACCGGCTTGCACGGGCAGGTGGAGTTGCTCGCACGCAGTTGTGAGATCGCGCATCGCGCCAAAGAGACCTTGGGTGGCATTGCGCGGATGCGAGGTCATGAAACGCAGCCGCCAGAGCCCGGGCACCGCATCAACCTGGGCCATCAATTCGGCAAGGTCAGCACCGCTACCCGGATCCCGGTAGGAGTTGACGTTCTGGCCGAGCAGCGTCACCTCACGAACGCCACGCGCAACGAGACGGCGGACGTCTGCCACGACCTCGCCGGCGCCACGGCTCTGTTCGCGTCCGCGAACGAACGGCACTATGCAGTAGGTGCACATCTCGTTGCAGCCACCCATCACGGGAACGTAAGCCAGCAGTCGATCCGACGCCGGCAGCGTGATCGGACCGTCGATATCGTCATCGTGCAGCGAACGCAGGCGCGCCAGGAACCCATCCGCCTCGCGCATGTCGAAGACGTAGTCGAGATCGGGAAGCCGGTCGAGCAACGCCGACCCGTGTTCGACGGCCATACAGCCCGTCATGGCTATGGCACGCCCGGGCCGCTGGCGTTTCCATGGCGCCAGCTCCTTGAACTTGCCATAGACCTTCTGCTCGGCGTTCTGCCGGACCGCGCAGGTGATCAGAACGACCAGATCGGCATCGTCGAGCGTGACG
>JACWAJ010000070.1 GCA_014874355.1 bacterium
CCCCAACTCCGACGCCAACGTCAACATCGCATCCCAGCGGCACGCCGACGTTGTGACAGATTAGTGTTTGCCCCCACCACAGGGTTTGTGGTGGGGGCAGGGCGGATTTCTTAGCTTGTCGCCGCCTGCTGCAGATGGCGTTCGCGGAACGGCGTGACGGCAGCACTGGTGTCGGCCAAGGACATGATCGCCGCTCCCGGCACGATGTTGACGATGGTGCGCTCGGCGCCGCAGATCAGAACCCCGCGTCCTTGTTGCATGGGGTTGATGGCTGCCGCCTCTTCGTCGCGAAGGCCGAAGACATCCTTCACCTCGGCGACGACGGCTTCTTCGGTTCCGAGAATGAGCTTGGTGGCTGCGGTCGCCGCCAGGGTACGTCCCAGGTCGGTGTGTACGAAGTCCTCGACGCGTTGCGACATCATCCAGACTCCGGCACCGTACTTGCGGGCTTGCCGCACGAGCTGGCCGAGCACCTCACCGGCATCAGGGTCGGAGGTGACGCGGTGCGCCTCGTCGACGACCACGATCACGCGACCGATCCGGCGCTCCACGGCGGCAAGAATTGAGGTGAGGACGACCGCCAGCGCGGGCGTGAGGTCGGCGCCGTAGGTCATGGCGAAAACCTTGAGGCCGATGGCTACGGGGCGGTTGGTGACGTTGAAAGTCGAGGGGCGATCAAATACCTGGGCACGCTGCCCCTGGGTGTAGCGGCGCAGGCGGGCGGTGATGATGCGGCAGCGTTCGACCTCTCGCGGGGTGAGCGCGCGTGCCTTGGCCTCAGTCTCGATGAAGTCGACGACGTCGTGCATGACGGGCTCGCGGTTGGGGTATCGGTTTGCCCACATTTGGTAGAAGTTGGCGAGTTCGGAGTGCAGCCAGCCCTGGTCCTCGTCGGGGAGGCGGCGGATCGGACGGCCGTCCTGGACGCCTTTCTCGTCTCCGCCCATAACGGAGAGGATCGGAAGGATGCGCGAGGCTGCCGTGTCTGGTGGCACACCTACACCGGCGGCAAAGGGGTTGATGGCGTCCTGGCCCAATTCGAAGTACTCGCCACCCACCGCCTGCATAACCCGCTGGTACTCCGAGTCGGGGTCGATAACGACGCAGCCGACGCCCTCCATGAGGTGTCGTATGAGGAGGGTCTTGGCGGAAACCGACTTGCCCGATCCAGAACTGCCGACGATGACGAGGTTGTGGTTGGGGGGAGTCCAGATCGAAAAGTAAGCCGGAGCACCGTTCAGATTGTTGATCCCGAGGAACGGTGAATTGATGTCACTGAAAGGCGTCCCTAGAGCCGGGATCATGCGTAGCGCTACGCTGTCGGCGGTGAGCAGCAGGCTGCGCGCCAGCGGTACGCATCCCGGGCAGAGCGCGAGCGCCGGAAGAAAGCCCGGTGACGTGATTCGCTCCATGCAGAAACCGCCGCCCGACAGGATTCCGAGAATGCGTTCGGCGGCGTCCTCCACCACGTGCAATTCGGCATGTGACACCGACATCGTCAAGGCGAGGCGTAGCGGCCGGATGCTGCGTTGTGCCATGGCGGCTACGACGTTGGTGGTGTCCTGAAGCGCCACGTAGCTCTCGACGTCGTCGCTGTCGCGCTTGGCCATGTACTTGAGCATGCTGGTGCGCTTGTGAAGCGCCTTCTGGGCCACCAGAGGGTTGACCGGCATGATGTGAAGGCTGGTGATGCCGCGCGAATGGGCGCGCATCATCGCCTCGACGATGGCGCCAACCTCGATGTTCGGGGGAAGTTGCGTCATCGTCATGATGACGTGGTACTGGTCCCCGATACGCAGCAGGCGATCGCCCGTCATGCAGTCGCTGTCGGAGAGAACCGTCTGTGAAAGGAGTTCGGATATGTCGGTTGGACGGGGAAGCGTTACCTGGAGTCCGAAGCTCTTGGACATCCGGATTGCCGATTGCAACACGCGATCGGCTTCCGTGACCGGCGTCCGCGCCGCCGTACTCATCTTGCCAAAACGGCTCAGGCTGGGAATCCCGTCGGCGCCGGCAGACAGTGGGGCGAATACCACGTAGTGGCGCAGGCCCAGAGTCTGCTGCGCGACGGTCATGGCCAGCTCGCGCTCCATGTCTAGCAGGGGTGTCCGCGGCCAGCCCTCGACGCGCCGGTCGAATGCAACCTGTGCCTTCTCACTGTCGAAGTGGGTCATCAGGGTGAGGAACTGGGCTGGGCATTCCAGCGAGGTGATCCACTGCATGACCTGCTGACACCACACCAGGTAGGCCTCGCTCGACATAGAGACGGCAGGACCTTCGAGCAGCAGAATGGCACGGGCCCCACCGGGTTCCACGTTGATGATGCCGGGCGCTTCGGTGCTGAGTTCCGGCATATTGGCGAATACGTTTAGCCGCGTCAGGTACTTGTTGGTGGCCTTGTAGGTGCCACGTGGCTGTGTCACCTGGACGGTGCCGCCGATGAGCCTCACCTTGGCGCGCTTGGCCTGTCCACGTTGAACTGCGGACGGCATGAGGAGGCGTGAGGCCCAGTGATAGAGAGAGTAGGTGCCGATCCAGATACCCTCCTTGTTGGGGATGCCCAGGGTGGCGGCCAGCAACAGGATCAGGATGCCGGCGAAGATCCGCCACATCGGTGGCATGAAGGACAGTTGGAGGCATAGAAATGCCAGGGGCGAGCAGATCGCCGCCATCGCTACTGACCGCAAGGGGAAGGTGAGGGGGCCGACGTTGACGTGTGCCTGGGCGTCTACCGCCAGGGGAACGCGGATGATCCGGTTGCTCATGCCGGGCTGCTCGGGGGAAGCGGCTGGTGGATGGCCTCCTGGAGAACGCTGTTGGCAACTATCTGGCCGCCGGCCACGTCGCCGCCCAGATAGCTGGGGACAAGGCTCTCAGCCAAATGCCTGCCTACGGCTGGATTCTGTGAGAGGAGGGACATCATCGCCGCCTGATGCTTGGGATCGGGGTAGAGGCCGGCGATCACGTTGTTGGCATGGCTGGTGAACCCGGC
>JACWAJ010000071.1 GCA_014874355.1 bacterium
CAGCCTGTCTCAGTAACGCGACGCTGATGTGCCGCACCGGCCGCCGAGGTCAAGGAGGCGCACGACGATCGCACCACGCGTACTTGCAGTACTCGTGGGAGAACCGGAGAAGCCGACGCCGAGATCGGTGAGTCGGAGTGGAGGCAGCAGTGGTGCATTACTGAGACAGGCTGCTAGCTACGGGATCGGGACACCCCTGCCAATGCGACCGGAACTTCGCTATTCGAAGGCACCTGCCGCTCCGCCCACTCGCGAACCTCTTCGGCCCGCAAGTAGCCTGCGGCAATGAGCACATCTACGTATGCGACACCCAGATGGGGCGCGGCACGACGTAGAACCCACGGCGGTGGATTCTCCTTGTTCTTGTTGACCGCCTGATAGAAATAGATCTGGTTGAGGTCGCACAACAACGCAAGGCGGTGAAGCGAGATCCCACGCTGACGGCATCTGTCTTTGAGGTAGTCACGAAAATCCACGCTTTGATTATAGGAAACGCGTCCCGGTCGATATCATGGTCCGCATTCGATCACGTGGCGGGCGGCGGGACCACACCACTGCCGCTACCGCGACCACGACGGCCACGACCCCGGCGACGGCGGCGCTTGGGACCGCTTGCATTACTACCTACGGCACCACCATGCGGGACTTGGGTGGCTTGGTGGCCGGCAGGCGACGGCGACATAGCCGGGATGGCAGCACCCGTGCCACTGGGCTTGCGCCGCCTGCGCCGCTTGGCCCGGCCCGGCTTCGAAACGACACTGGCGAGCCGCGCAAAGAATGCATCGGCCGCCCGCTGACCGTTGGGATGCGCCGCCCTTGCATCCGGCGCCTCAGCAACCCGCTTGGCGTACTCGTCCAGCAGATCCTCCAGCGGACGCTTGTTCTTGCCTGGCGGCGCCGCCACGTCGGCCCACGGCTGAATGTGGGTCCCGGTTTCTGGAATGCTGAAGTCCGGGGCACCGGGAACCTGTCCCCGAACGGACTCGATTGCATGTTCCACAAGCGTGGAAGGATCGGGCAGGCCTGTGTCGTGTGGAGCTGGTTCAGACATTTAGGGGCTCCGCCAAGAGGGTAAACCTCGCCAGAGCGAGACCGGCGATGGTCTTCATATCGACTGTACCGGCAGCGATCATGTCGCGGATCTCACGGCTATCGAAAACTCTCACGTCCAGGGTCTCGTCGGTATCGGGGTGACTGGTGCCCGCCGTGAGGCCACTGGCGGCAAAGAAGAAGATCTCCTCGGTCGAGTAGCCGGGAGCGACATGGCACTGGCAGAGCAGCGTCCACTCGGCGGCCTGAAAGCCCGTCTCTTCAGCGAGTTCGCGCTCGGCACAAAGCTCTGGAGCTTCGCCGGGCTCCCGCGTGCCTGCGGGCAACTCCCAGATTGCGCGCCCCAGGGGGTGGCGCCACTGGCGGACGAGAACAACATGGTCGGCATCGGGCCGGGCGACAATGCACACCGCACCAGGGTGTTCGACCACCTCGCGCCGAGCCTGGCGCCCCGAGGGTAGGCGAATCTCATCTTCCCAAACGTGCAGCAGGCGACCGTCGTAAACCGACCGGTGGTTCAAGGGAACCTCACGCAGATGTTCGGTGTCAGTGGGAATCACGCTGTCGCCAAGTCTGCGCGATTGCGCCGGACTCGCGTCAGCGCTGGCTGCAGACCGGCCAGGAGCGCGCACCGCCGTTGGCGAGCATGCCGGCCGCAATATTGGACTGCTCCGCAGGGTCGAAGATGTTGGTGCCACCGTGAGCCGCATAGGTCGACGGGAGAAACTGGAACAGGCCGTAGTAGGTGCCGGAGCCGACCGACGTTGGGCTCAAGCCCGACTCGCAACTGGCAATGCGGATCATCCAGTTGCCGTCAACTCCATGCGCCTGCGCCGCAGCCATGATGATCGCTTCGACAGAGCCGGGGGGGTATGCAACCGCAGGTGCGACCGGCTGGGGTGCCGGCACCGGGGTTGGGACGGGAGTCGGGGGCGGCGTGGGCACCGGCTCTGGGGTTCCCTTCTCCGCAACCTCAGGAATCCGCGAGCGCATGTGCGTCCCGGCCAGGACGGCGGCGATCGGAGTGGCGGATGTATGCGCGACAGCAGCACGTGCCGTCGCCGTCGGAAGTGCCGCCATCGGTGCTACAAGCACACCTGCGACCAGGGTGCCAAGGCCGAGGGCCACACCACGAATGCGTCGGGGCAAGCGCAAAATTATCTCCTTGGAATTCTCAAGTTCTGCCCCGGCCACTAGTCACAACGTGTGTGAAGCGGGCCGGGTGGGCCTGGTGTTGTCCGACCGCACTGCTGGGGCGGTGGATCGCGGCGCCCTACGGCCCGACGGAGCGGGCCTGTCCAGGGTCTTCGGTGGCTTAGGCGTTGAGTACATCCGCGGCCGCGACGGGGGCCACCCTACCACACGCACTGGCAGCGAGGTCAAGCTCTAGGCAAGTGCACAACCACAGGCGGTTGTGTCCCGCATCTCGCCCACCACCACATATCGACGGGTGCATATGGGTCAGCGCTCAAGTTGTAGGGTTCCCGCGCATGGAATCCATACCCGCAAGCACCCTCACGGCACCGGTGTGGCCGATACCGGCACGGCTACCGGTTCGCCCTCTGCCCCGTCGCGCTGAAGTTGTGATCATCGGGGCAGGCATCACGGGTGTGAGCCTGGCACACTGGCTCACCCTGCACGACATCGATAGCGTGGTGCTGGAGCGTGACCACATGACGGCAGGCGCGAGCGGCCGCAATGCCGGCTTTGTACTGTTGGGGACAGCGCAGAACTACGCCGCTGCGGTGGCGCGTTTCGGGCGGAATTTTGCCCGCCAGATCTGGGAGTTCACTCGGGACAACCATGTGGATCTGCGCCACTGGCTGGAAGGCCGCCAGGACTGCTATCGCCAGCGCGGAAGCTGGTTGATTCCGCTGGACACGACCGAGGCTCTGGAGTTGCAAGCGGCGGAAGCCCTCATGCGCGAAGATGGATTCCTCGCCACCTGGCACGCAAAAACAACTGTCCCCGGTAGCCAGGGCGGATTGCACGTCGCAGAAGACGGCGAGGTCATACCCACCCGGGTCGTCGAGGCGTTCGCACAGCCAGTACTGGAGCGTGTGCATGAGGGTGTCTCGGTGCTCTCGATTGAATCGTCGGCCAACGGAGTGCGCATCTCAACGTCAGCCGGAGAGATCGAGGCGGTGGCCGCCGTTCTGGCCACCAACGGCTTCACACCATCGCTCCTGCCTGGTGCCCCGATCATCCCCTTTCGCGGCCAGATGCTCGCCACCGAACCCTTGCCCCGGCTCAGTTCCCCCGAGCCCGCCTACGCGGAACATGGTTTTCGCTACTGGCGGCAGTTGGAGGACGGCCGGCTCGTAATCGGTGGCTTCCGCAACCTCGCCGAGCCCGACGAGATGGGCGACGAATTGCGGATACACCCGCAAATCCAAACGGCCATCGACGCGTATGCCACCGAGCTGGGAGGCTCGCACGTTGTAGCGCACCGCTGGACCGGCATCATGGCCGGAACACCAGACGACCTGCCACTGGTGGGCGCAGTTCCCGGCCGCCTTGGCATCTACCTCTGTGCCGGCTACAACGGGCATGGCTTTGGGTTCGCCACCCGCTGCGCCCACATGCTCGCCGACACCCTGGCGGGCAGTGGCGAGATCCCCTCGTTTCTGCACCCCGAGCGGGCTTTTGCCGGCGTGAGTTAGCCGGTTCAGCCCTCAGGCGTCCAGCGCAATACGGGTTGACGCGCCGCCAAGACCTCGTCGACCCGTTCCACGGGTGCGTTGTGAGGCGCCGACTGCACGAAGGCAGGGTCCTCCTCGGCTTCGGCAATGATCATTTCGATCACGCCGGCCAGGTGGTCGAGGCTCGCCTTCGACTCGGTTTCGGTCGGTTCGATCATGAGCGCCTCGGGCACCGTGGTCGGAAAGTACATCGTCGGCGGATGCACGCCGTAGTCGATGAGGCGCTTGGCCACGTCCAGGGCACGCAGTCCCGGGACACGGCAATCGCGACACGTCACAACGAACTCGTGCAGCGTGTCCGAGGGGACGGCCGCCGGCAGCAGCCCTTCGAGACGCGCGCGCAGGTAGCGGGCCGACAGAACGGCGTCATGCGCGACCAAAGGCAGGGTTGAGCCGTATGCGCGGATGTAGGCGTAAGCCCGGACCAGCATGGAGAAGTTGCCGTAGAAGCCGCGCACCTTGCCGATGCTCTGGGGACGCGCGTGATCGAAGTAGAACCGGTCGCCCTCGCGTTCCAAGGTCGGTCGGGGCAGGAACTGAACCAGCCGCTCTGCGACGCCGACGGCACCGGCACCGGGGCCCCCACCGCCGTGAGGCGTGGAGAACGTCTTGTGCAGGTTCAGGTGGACGACGTCGAAGCCCATGTCTCCCGGCCGGGCCACACCCAGCAATGCGTTGAGATTGGCGCCGTCGTAATAGAGCAAGGCGCCTGCCTCATGTGCCGCATGCGCGATTTGCACAATGTCCTTCTCGAAGACCCCCAGCGTGTTGGGATTGGTGAGCATGACCGCGGCAACCGAGCCGTCCAGATGCTTCTCGAAAGCGGCTACGTCCACGGTGCCGTCCCGATTGCTGGCGACGGTGACCACATTGAAACCGCAGAGCCGTGCCGAGGCGGGATTGGTTCCGTGTGCCGAGTCGGGCACGAGCACGGTGGTGCGCCGGATGTCTCCGCGAGCCTCGTGGTACGCCTGGATCATGCGCAACCCCGTCCACTCCCCGTGGGCTCCGGCAGCCGGCTGGAGTGACATCCGGGCCATTCCCGTGATCTGGGCCAGGAGCCGTTCGAGATGCCACATCAATTCCAGTGCGCCCTGGACGTCCGCTTCGTCCTGGTAGGGATGCAGGCCGGCAAAACCGTCCAGCCATACGAGCTGCTCGTTAACGGCCGGGTTGTATTTCATGGTGCAGGAGCCGAGCGGATAGATGTCGTGGCCGAGGTGGTGGTTACGCCGGGCGAGACGGCCGAAGTGCCGCGCCAGCACCGGTTCAGGCACCGCCGGCACCGCCGCCGGATTCGCACGCAGCGCGCTTTGTGGCAGCAACTCGTCGAGGGGCGGTTCGTCGACGCCCGCCTCCGGGGTTGCCGGCCCGGTGGTGTAGTTCCGACTGAGCTCGAATATGAGCGGCTCGTCGCCAGTCCACGTTGCCTCAGGTACGGTGCGCTCAGGCTTCATGGAGTGGCCACCGCACTCACATAACGATCAATCGCTGCGAGAGTTGTCATCTCAGTGCAGCAGACGATGACCGAACCGGCCATCGGACCGTCGAGAGGTTGACCGGCGAGGATGCCCCTGCCCCGCATTGCGGCGACAAACTCGCGGGCATCGCCAGGTACGCGAAGCGCGAACTCCCAGAGGAAAGGTACGTTCGGGAAGCGAAGCGAGAAACCATTGATCGCCGCAAGCCGATGGGCCAGCGCGTGCGCTCGCCGGGCACTGATCTCGGCGACGGCGCGCATGCCACCCGCCCCCATCTTGGCCATGTACACGGTGGCGGCCAGCGCCACGAGAGCATGGTTGGTGCAGATGTTGGAGGTCGCCCGCTCGCGGCGAATGTGTTGCTCGCGAGCCTGCAGCGTCAGGGTGTAGGTGCGCCGGCCGGCGCGGTCCCGGGTCATGCCCACAAGCCTCCCCGGAATCCTCCGCATCAACTCGCGACGCACTGCCATGAAGCCCAAATGCGGCCCGCCGAACGCGGCCGGAATCCCCAGCGGCTGCCCGTCGCCGATAGCGATGTCGAAGCCGGCGTCGCCAGG
>JACWAJ010000072.1 GCA_014874355.1 bacterium
AGGTCGTCTACAACACGATCCGCCCTCACCACGCCCTCGAACTCCTCACCCCGATGGAGTTCCTTGAAACTAACCCTCCAGAGTTCTTGACACAGGAGATAGCGGCATGCCAGGTGTAGCGCATCATCTGAACCCATTCACGCTGAGGCCGCAGTCGATCAGGTTGCCGTAGACTGGCGATCCGGCAGTCCGGGTTAGCTCAGCGGTAGAGCAGGCGGCTGTTAACCGCAAGGTCACTGGTTCGAATCCAGTACCCGGAGCCACCGACATTGCCACAGGTGATCGGCCAGACGATTCCGCTGTGACGAGGAGAGCAATCCAGATGGGTGAAGAAACACCACCACTTGAAGCTCCAGTCCCTGAACAAACCGCGGCTGATGATGCGGTGGCAGGGCCGCAGAGCGATGGAGCCGCCATCGATGTGACGGCCGAAACACAGGTTGAGGTTGCCGCAGTTGAGGCGGCCCCGGGGGCTCCGCCTTGGACCTATGAGCCTACCGCTGTCCCCGCGATCAGTCCGGTGCCACCGCCTCCGCCGTCTCCGACTCCGATTGCCAGCCCACCTTCGGTATCTCTGGGCATAGTCGGAAAGCACCGCATGCCGGCTGTCATTGTGTTGCTTTCTGTCATTACGCTCGGCATCTACTCGTTGGTTTGGCATGCGCGTGTGAACCGCGAGATGAACGACTTCGACACCCGTATGCATGTGCGCATCGGCGAATCGACGTGGGCGGTGGTGATACCGTGGTTGCTGGGGATAGCCAGTTCGCTGGCGGGTGCTGGTTTGCTGCTCAGCGGGCCGCTCAATTTGAACATCCCCTTTTGCGTAGAGCCAACTCCCATCGGGTGGATCCTTGTGGGAGGGATCGTGGCGATCCCGTATCTGGAGTTTCTGCTCTCGTTCAGTCTCGTCGCGGTTGTGATGACCGCCGAGCGGGTGCGCGTCTGTGAAGACCGCATCGGTCTGACCACCGATGTCCAGTTTCGCGCCGTCGCAAGCGCTGCATGGCTGCTCTTTCCTGTCATCGGCGGCCTGATACTGATTGGCCGTCTGCAGCGACGCCTCAACGGCGTCTGGGAGCGTGTGGCTCCGGCGGCGTCGCAACGCCGTCAGGTCTAGGCGGGTCGGGCTTCCAGGGGCGTACGAACGAGTGGCACTTTCCATCGCCTGTGTGTCATCCAAGGGTGGCGTGGGCAAGACGACCACATGTGTCAGCCTCGCCGGCGCTTTTGCCCAATCGGGTAAACGCGTACTGGCGGTCGACATGGATCCCCAGGCGAATCTGACCGAGGGACTGGGGCTCGACCCCGATGAACTGGGGCTGACTGTTGCAGCACTCCTTGTCGGAAACTCTGTCAACCCGGGCGATGTCGTCATTGCGACCCGGTGGGCGGGGATTTCGCTACTGCCGGCAAGTGCGGACCTGTTGGTTGTGGCCGAGGCGCTCGGTTCTACACATCATGAGCTGGCGCTCTGCGACGCGCTTACACGGTCGGGGGGCGCAGTCGATTTCGACGTTGTCATCTTCGACACGCCACCAGGAATGGGTTTTTGCATGGCGAGCGTTATGGCCGCAACCGATCACGTCTTAGTACCCATGCAGATGTCGGGCTTCGCTCTCAAGGGGCTCCAGACGGTGTTGCATTGCGTCAGAACGGTGCGGCAGCAGTTCAACCCAGGATTGCGTGTCTTGGGCGTGTTGCCGACCTTCGTCGATAAACGGACACGATTCTCCCAAGAGGTGCTCGAAGGGCTGCATGAGGTTCCCGGGCTGCACATCTTCGACAGTTACATCGGCGTCAATGTTGAGTTGCAGGAGAGCGCTCTTGCCGGAATGCCGATAACCGCTTTCGCTCCTGCCTCGGCGCCGGCGGTGTCGTACCGTCATCTGGTTGCCGAAATCGAATCCTGGTTGGAGTCGAGTCATGCCTGAATCTGATGCCGGGTCTCGGGAAACGACCGGCAGGACCGATAAGGCCGGTTTTGCCAGTCGTAGCGTGAAGCGACGTGCCCCCAGTCGTAAGGCGCCGGCTGGGAGCAACGATACGGTGAAACCACCAACAACGCGACCGGCGACCAAGCGGCGGAAGCCGCCGACGACGGCTGCGCCTCCGGCGACCCCGGATGCACCGGAATCGCCGGGCCGTGTGCGAGGCAGGGCGCGTCGCTCGGCGGCTCGGACGCCGACGCTGGTGGCCCCGGCTGACGTTCCCGAGGATGCGCCTGGGCGGGTGGAGTTCATAGTCAGTCGTGCCTCTGGTTTGGATGCGTTCGTGGTGGTGCCGGTGGCCCCCGAAGGGGGTGGTACTGCATCGGGTACTGGGGAGCCGAGCGCAAGGGTATCCAGCTGGATTGCGATGGGCATTCTCGCTGCGGTTCTCGTGGTGGTGTTCGTGCTGGGAATGTTCCTTACCCGCTGATTGATCTCGGTATCCTATGTGGTAACCGAACTACATGCCAGTGTGTATACTTGCGGGGTGGAAAACGACGTCGATCTCGCTGACCTCGACAGCCGCTTGGCGGCGACTACCGAGGCCGAACTCATGGCGCGGGTAGTTGCTGGCATTGAACCTTCGGCAGTGGTTGTGGGCTGGGCCGAACAACTGGCGCGAGTGCCCTTTTGGGAACGCCGGAGCCTGGGATCCAGCGGCTTGGTACGGAACCACGCCATCCCTGCGGAGACCGCAGTGCGACTGGCCGCCCTTTGGGAACTCGCGGAGCGCTGGTATCCCGACGAACGGCCGGCCATAGTCTCCGCCCGCGACGCCAGCCTCATCTTTGACGACCTGCGTCGGGAGCGATCGGAGCATGTCGTGGTCATCCCACTCGACGCGCGTTACCGGCCCATGTGCCGTCATATTGTCGCTGTGGGAACAGTGAACGCCTCACGGCTACTGCCGCGCGACGTTTTCTCGCCGGCTTTGCGTGCCGACGCTGTGGGCGTGCTTGTGGGGCACAACCATCCCTCGGGTGACCCCGCACCGAGCCGGGCCGATCGGGTTGTCACGCGGGCATTGCGTCATGCCGCCGAACTCGTCGGTATCACCCTTGTCGACCACGTCATCGTGGCTTCGGGAGGGCACTTCTCGTTTCGCGATGCCGAGGGCTGGGGGCGTGCCCAGCGTCACGTGGCCTGAGAATGTTTATCCGAACGCGTCTTCCCCGGTAATCGCCTTGCCGAGGATGAGGGTGTGAACCTCTTCGGTGCCCTCATAGGTGAGTACAGATTCCAGATTGGTCATATGACGAATCACTGGGTACTCGAGGGTGATGCCATTGGCGCCCAGGATGGTCCTGGCCTCACGTGCGATGTCCAGCGCCAAGCGCACGTTGGCGCGCTTGGCCAGAGACACCTGGACAGGATGCGCTTGCCCGGCATCCTTCAACTGGCTGAGCCGCCAGGTCACCAGCCGGCCCTGAACGAGGCGTGTCGCCATCTCGGCGAGCTTTAGCTGGGTTAGCTGGTAACCCGCAAGCGGCTTGCCGAAGACCAACCGGGTTTTGCTGTATTCGACGGCGGATTCGAAGCAGGCACGTGCCGCCCCGAGGGCTCCCCAGGAGATGCCGTAGCGGGCTTCGTTCAGACATGACAGTGGCGCGCGAAGGCCCTGCGCTTCCGGCAGCATCTGGCCGGCGGAGACCCGAACCGAATCGAGATGGAGTTCAGAGGTTACCGAAGCGCGCAGCGACAGTTTGCGATGTACGTCGCTGGCCGTGAATCCGGGTGTTCCCTTGTCGATCAGAAAACCGCGGATGCCCGATTCGGTGCGCGCCCAGACCACGGCGACGTCTGCGATCGAGCCATTGGTAATCCACATCTTGCTACCGGAGATGATCCAGTCGTCGCCATCGAGGTGAGCTCGGGTTTGCATGCTGGCCGGGTCGCTGCCGGCGTCGGATTCGGTGAGCCCGAAGCAGCCGATCATCCGCCCGGCTGCCATCTCGGGCAGGTAGCGCTGCTTCTGCTCCTCGCTGCCGTAGGCCCAGATCGGAAACATGGCCAGAGAGCCCTGCACTGAGACGAACGAGCGGAGCCCGGAATCGCCAGCCTCGAGCTCTTCGCAGGCGACGCCGTAGGCGAGTGCTGAAGCTCCGGCGCAGCCGTACCCATCCAGGTGCATTCCGAGCAGACCCAACTGGGCGATCCCGTCGACCAACTCGTGCGGGAAGGTGCCTGCCTCGAAGTGTTCGTCTATGACAGGCAGCGCTCGCTTGCGAACGAAGGCGCGGACGGTGTCGCGGATGAGGCGTTCGTCGTCGCCCAGCAGTTCGTCGACGGCGTAGAGATCGGTGAAGTTGGGCAGCGTCGAGACGCTCTTTCGCGATTGGGGGGACGTAGTGACCATGGGGTGCATTGTGCCTGATCGTCTCTGCCCCGTATTCCCTCAGCCCACACCAAATTCGTTCCCCCAAGCGTGCGGACCCGTCTCCAAAGGCGCGCCATTAACGCGTGAGTAGCTCACGGGCCGGATTGTTGATGACGGCCGTTTGCAGGGTGGCCCCGAACCCGCTCCACGGAGCGGCGACACCGCTCTCGAAACTGCCGTTGTTCATGGCAGAGTTGAGCAACTGGACCGAGTCCCAGTCGTAGATGACGTTCGGAGTGTTCATGGTCAGCACCACCCCACCCGGGTGCCACCCCGCGATATCTCCTATCGAAAGTATCGTTCGGTTCGTCGCCGGATGCTTGTCGAGAAATGCCCGCGCCCCGCCATCATCCCCCGCGCCGTTCAGCACCACATATTGAGCATTGGCCAGCACCAGCGCCACAAGCACAACCCAGATACGCGGAGGGACTCGAGCCGGACGCCAGGTACGCGGTGACATGAACGGATACTCTACCGGGCGGCCCCGCCGCCACACATAACGCACCCAACCAGGCACAATCTCTTGTTCCCATGAACATCGCCCGTTACGGCTGGATCCGCGACCTCCCCGATCACCGCGATCTCCAGTACACATCGACGCTCACCACCCGTGGCAAGCTGCCCAAAGTGGTCGACCTGCGCGACCAGTGCCCCCCGGTGTACGACCAGGGCGACCTGGGCTCCTGCACCGCCAACGCCATCGCCGGGGCGCTGGAGTTCGACGAACTGCGCGCCGGCTTGGCGCAACCCTGGATCCCGTCGCGGCTCTTCATCTACTACAACGAACGCGCCATCGAGGGCAGCGAAGATAGCGACTCCGGCGCCCAACTACGTGACGGCATCAAGGTTATCGTCCGCGAAGGCGTCTGCTCGGAGACGGAATGGCCTTATGACATCAGCCGCTTCGCCACCAAGCCCCCCGCCGCCTGTTATAAGGATGCCGCCAAGGACAGGGTGTCGAGCTACATGCGCGTAGCCCAGTCGCTGCTCCAGATCAAGGCCTGCCTGGCAGACGGTTTCCCCTGCATATTCGGTTTCTCGGTGTTCGACAGCATGGAATCCGACATCGTCAAGCGCGACGGCATCGTGCCCATGCCCGAACCCACCGACAGCCTCCTCGGCGGCCATGCCGTCGCCTGCGTCGGCTACGACGACCGCCACCAGTACTTCCTCTTCCGCAACTCCTGGGGCGAGGGTTGGGGGGATAAAGGTTACGGCTACCTCCCCTACACCTACGTCCTCGACCCGGGCCTAGCCGCCGACTTCTGGACGATCCGCTCCGCACCCGGCGGCATTCCGCTCACGCACCATCACACGCAGCGCCACACCGGGTCACCGAGCCAGCGCGTCGAGGAGTAGGGGCAGCGCCGTCCACATGATGCGATACACCTGTCATGTGGACGGGGGCACAACATATACATTTGTACAGCTTCTTTGTACAATACATGTATGTCCATTGAAATGAGCTACTCGGAAGCCCGTCAGAACCTGGCCGCACTGTTGGACCGGGCTGTGGAGGATCGCGAGACCATCATCATCAGGCGCCGCAATGGAGCTCGAGGTGCCCTGCTCGCCGCGGACGAACTCGCAGGCTACGAGGAGACCGCCCACCTACTGCGCTCGCCAGCCAACGCCCGCCGCCTTTTGGAGGCATTACAGGAGTCGCTGGCCGGCGAGGTTGAGCCCTTTGACTTCAAGGAGCTTCGTGCTCGTTTGGAGCATGCCGCAACCGGCAAGACGGCGTGACCGAACCCAAGAATCGAGAGGCGAGGGTGAGCCGTCATTTTCTCGATGACCTGCGTTGGTGGATTGAGACAGACCGAAAGACAGCTCTGCGACTACTTGGACTTGTCGAAGCGGTACTTCGTGATCCTTTTGCCGGTACCGGCAAGCCTGAGCCATTACGCGCGATGGGTACCGGAGTCTGGTCACGGCGCGTCACGCAAGAACACAGGCTCGTGTATCGAGTACTCGATGAACGAATCGATTTTCTTCAAGCCCGCTACCACTATTGAAAGTGGTGGGTAACGATATTGCCGGAGCCGGGTCGATCAGCCCGAAGCTCGCGCAGCCGCACGCTTTCGGCAATCATCGAGCTGATCCGCCAGCGCCGTCTGCAGATTGGCGACCGGAACGCGAACCTGGGTCATGGCGTCGCGCTCGCGAATCGTGACCGCGTTGTCTTCGAGACTGTCGAAATCAAATGTTATCGCCAGGGGTGTCCCGATCTCGTCCTGGCGGCGGTAGCGCTTGCCAATCGATTGGGTTTCGTCGTACTCGGTCGCAAAGTGCCGGCGCAGATCGCGCTCGATCCGTCGCGCGGGTTCGCAGAGGATCGCCTTCTTCGACAGCGGCAGCACCGCCACCTGCACCGGTGCGAGGTCGGGATGGAGGTGCATCACAACGCGCTTCTCATCGCGCACCACGTCCTCGTCGTACGCATCCACCAGCAGCGTGATGAAGATCCGGTCGACACCCACCGCCGGCTCGATGACATACGGGATGAACCGCCGGTTACCGGCCGTGTCGAAATAGCTGAGATCACGGCCCGAATGCTGCGCATGAACGCCAAGGTCGAAGTCGGTACGGTCGGCCACGCCCTCCAACTCACCCCACCCGAAGGGATACAGGTACTCGATATCGCTAGTCGCCGTCGAGTAATGCGAAAGTTCTTTCTGGTCGTGAACACGCAGGCGCAGTTGCGATTCGCGTACGCCCAGCGACTCGACGTACCAACGCAACCTGGCGTCACACCAATACGTATGCCAGTCGAGGTCGGTGCCCGGCTCGCAGAAGAACTCCATCTCCATCTGCTCGAACTCGCGCAACCGGAATACGAAGTTCCCCGGCGAGATCTCGTTGCGGAAGGAGCGACCGTTCTGCGCTATGCCAAACGGCAGGCGACGCCGGGTCGCATTGAGAACGTTGCTGAAATTGACAAATATCCCCTGGGCGGTCTCGGGACGCAGATACACCTGCGAAGCCGAGTCCTCCACCGGACCGATGAAAGTCTTGAACATGAGGTTGAACTGCCGTGGTGCGGTCAGCACACCACCGCATTCGGGACAGCCGGAGGCATCGGCGGGCTTGCCGCGAGCACGCCGTTCGCCGGGCAGGTTGTCCTCGCGCCAGCGCCGGCGGCAGGTGCCGGTGCAGTCGCAGAGCGGATCGCTGAAACCGGATACATGCCCACTGGCCTCCCACACCCGCGAGTTCATGATGATCGAGGTCTCGATCGGCTCGATGTCATCGCGCTCCTCGACCATCGACTTCCACCACGCCTTACGGATGTTGGCACGCAGGCGCACCCCCAGCGGGCCGAAGTCGTACAAGGCGCCGATCCCACCGTAGATCTCGCTCGATGGGAAGACGAAGCCACGCTGCTTGCACAACGAGACGAGCTTGTCGATGAGATCGGCGGGAGGTTGGATCGCGGGCGCAGACATGGAGCGAGAGTCTACTTGAGCGCACGCATGACGTCGAAGGATCGAAGGCCCCGCCCCAGATGCTGGGCGAGTTCGCGCTCCAGGATGCTCTCGAACGTGGTCAGGGTGGCGTCATCGAGGCGCAGACGCACGTAGAGGTCGAGATTGCGTGCCTGGATGCAGCGCAACACCTTGATGACGCGCACCGAACATTCGACGGCACTCGGGTCGTTAACCGCACATGAAGCGCAAAGCATCCCGCCCCCCGATGCCGAAAACCAAGCAGGCGCCTCGGGAAGTGGTCGTTCACAGCCCACGCAGTCATCGACACGAGGCGCATAACCCAGGCGATCGATAAGCCGCCGGGTGCACCACACCACAACGCCCCGTGGGTCACGTTGGTTGTCGAGCGTGTCACTGAGTGCACCGGCGATGAGATCGTACGTGGCGGCATCGGGATGATGGGCCTCCAGAACGCTGTCGGCCAGTTCGGCTATCAGCGCCGCACACGCGGCACGCAGCGGATCGGCCATCGGCGTGGGAACATCCACCCGCTGCGCCTGTGTCAGCGTGAACAGTTCGCCACGCCCCTGCGCCAATTGCATACTTGAACGCACGAAAAGATCGGTGTGCGCAGCCATGCGCGCGCGCGGCTTGCGCACCCCCTTGGCGATCACCCCCAGCTTGCCGTGCTCGCGGGTCAGCACAGTGAGGATGCGATCGGCGTCAGCGAAGTCGATACGCCGCAGCACCACCGCCTCATCGACAAATGTCGGCATTACCCGTGGAGTCTGGCGAAGTCAATGCGACGCCGATGGGCCGCACCGGCCGCCGGGATCAAGGAGGCCCCCGAGAACCACAGCCCGCGTACTTGTAGTACTCGGGCGAGGACCGTAGAAGCCGACGCCAAGATCGGCGAGTCGGAGTGAATGCAGCGGTGGTGCATTGCCTTCGCCAGACTCCTAGGAACTGTCGTGCTTGCCGGCCGCATCCTCGGCCAGATGATCGTCTTGATGCCAGATGTGTTCGCGTAAGAATGGCGTTGGGCTGGTGATGCGGACCGACTGAATACTCTGACGGCGCACCGTCTCCACCGTCAGCGTGACGTCGCCAATCGCAAGCGTGGCCCCCGCCTTGGGAATCTCCCCCAACTGCGCGTAGACATACCCCGCGATCGAATCGGCGTCCACCTCTTCCAGATTCAGGTGGAGCATCTCCTTGACGTCGTCGATGGGCATGCGCGCGCTGACCAATACCTCGTCGTCGGTCAGAAACTGGACGTCCTCCTGCTCCGCAATGTCGTACTCATCACGAATCGGACCGACGATCTCTTCGATCAGATCTTCCATGGTCACGATCCCCGCCGTACCACCATGCTCATCGACAACGACGGCGATGTGAACCCGGCGGTCTCGCATCTCGTGCAGCAGTTCGCCGACATGCTTGGTCTCGGGCGTGAAGTACGGCTCACGCGCCACCGCACGCAGCGTCAACGTGTCGTTGCCGCGAACGCCGGGTGTGAGCAAATCCTTGGCGTACACCACGCCGACTATCTGATCGACCGTCTCTTCGAAGATGGGGATGCGCGAATGACCGTGCTCGATGACAAGGCTGATCAGATCGCCAATCGACGTGTCGGTTTCCACCGCGACCACGTCGACACGTGGAACCATGATCTCGCGCACGGCCTTGTCGGTCATGTCAAGGATGCCGTGGATCATTTCGCGTTCTTCCTGCTCGACGACACCCTCCTGCTCCCCGACTGTGACCAGCATCTTGAGTTCTTCCTCGGTGACGAACGGTCCGGGAACCTTGCGCCCCGTGGCTCGGAGCAGTAGCGTGCTGACAATGGTGAGAGCGCCCACCACCGGACGCAGCGTAATGGTCAATCCGCCCACCGGTTGCGCCAAGACCAATGCCAAACGCTCGCTGTAACGCAACGCCAGCGACTTGGGGGCGATCTCGCAGAAGATGAGCACGAATGTCGACAGCAACACTGTCGCAAGCCACTCCGGCAATGTGTGCCGGTCCGCCGCAATGAGCGCCACCGCAGTCGACGCCATGATGACGGCGACGGTGTTCAGCGTGAGAATTGTCGAGAGATAGGCGTTGGGCTGGTTGTGGAGGCGTACAACGCGGCGCGCCCGGCGCGAACCCTCCTCGGCCAGGGTGCGCATGCGAATGCGGCTAACGCTGGTCAGCGACGTTTCAGCCGCGGCAGCGAACGCTGCCAACACCAGACCTACGGCGAGCGCAATCCAAAGTTCTGTCATGTGAGCCTGCTGCATGAACCCCGGCGAGGGATCCGGCTTCCGGGCCGGCCTGGGTTAGGAGACGACGAGGACCGCAGGACGCGTACTTGCAGTACTCGTGCGAGGACCGCAGGAAGGCGACGACGCATCGGCCGAGTCCGGGAAACGTAGCACCGTCGGGGTTCATGCTGCAGGCTCATGAGCGGAACAATTCGCTCACAGAGCGGCCTTCATGAACACGCACGATGGCCTCGGCAAGCAGCGGTGCGATGCTGAGGATGTGCAACTTGGAATGGCCGTCGACAACGCCTGGATCGTTTTGTACCGGGATGGTATCGGTGATGCAGATCTCCTCGATGGGCGCAGCGTCGAGGCGGTCCAGCGCACCTGGCGTCAAAACGCCGTGGGTGGCCACCACATCCACCCGCAAAGCACCCTTCTCACGCAAGGCCGTAGCCGCACCGACAAGCGTGGAGCCGGTGGATATGAGGTCGTCGATGACCACGCAGTTCGCCCCCTCCACATCACCCACCACGTGCATCACCTCAATACGGTCGTTACGCGGACGGCGCTTGTCGACAATCGCGATGGGCGCATCGATGACGCGTGCCAACCGACGCGCCCGCGCAGCGCCACCTGCGTCAGGAGAGACCACGACCACGTTGTGCCCATGGCGTTCCAGCACATGCCGGGCCAGCAGTTTGGTCGCCGTCAGCGCATCCACGGGTATATCGAAGAAGCCCTGGATGGCCTCCGCGTGGAGGTCGACCGCAATAACGCGATTGGCCCCGGCCAGTTCGATGATGTTGGCCATCAGCTTGGCGCTGATGGGGTCGCGAGGCTGGGTCTTTTTTTCCTTGCGCTGATAACCGTAGTACGGGATCACCGCGGTGATCCGCGCCGCCGACGCCCGGCGCAAGGCGTCGAGCGTTATGAAGAGTTGGATCAAATTCTCGGAAACGGGCTGACACGTGGGTTGGATGAGGAACACGTCGTGGCCCCGCACCGATGCGCCGATCTTGACGTCGTACTCACCATCGGCGAACGAGGTGATATCGATGGGGACCAGCGAACGGTCGATCTCATTGGCAATCTTGCGACTCAACTCGGGGTTCCCCGTTCCCGACAGAAGCATCAAATCGCTATATGGGTTAGGGGTCATCCGCGATCACCTCGACGGCGGCGAACCGCCCAATCCTCGATATTGCGCTGGCGAGCGCGTCCCACCGCAAGCGCACCCGCGGGAACATCCTGATTCACGAGTGAGCCTGCGGCAACGTAGCTCCCGGCGCCGAGACGCAGTGGAGCCACCAGCGTGGCGTTGGTGCCCACGAAGACTCCGTCTTCGACTGCGATGCGGTGCTTTACCGCACCATCGTAGTTGCAGGTCACAGCACCCGCCCCGATGTTGACGTCCTGCCCGATGTCGCTGTCGAGCACACAGGCGAAGTGGCCGACCCGGCTGCCCGTGCCCAACGTACTGTTCTTGACCTCGGCATGTGTCCCCAACGATACGCGAGAGTGCAGCCGGCTGTGGGGTCTCACCCTGTCGAAGTGGCCGATTACAACATCGTCGCCGAGTTCGCATGCCTCCAGCACCGAGGCTCCAATATGGAGCCGATCACCGCCGCGAACATCGGTAAGTTGCGCCATGGGGCCGATCTCACACTCACGCCCTAAATGGGTCGCACCACGCACAACGATCATCGGATGTACCACCGAGTCTTCACCGATCTCGACCAGGGCGTCGATATAGGTGGTCGCCGGATCCTCGATGGTGACACCGGCGAGCATGAGGCGATCGAGGGTGCGCCGGCGCAGTTCCGCCTCGGCGGCGGCCAGTTGACGGCGATCGTTTATACCAAGCGTTTCGCCCGGATCGGAGGTCAAGACGGCGGCCACAGGTCCATCGAGGAGCGCCACGACATCGGTCAGGTAGTACTCGCCCTGAACATTGTCGCGCGTCAGTCGCTCGATCGCCGGCCACAACCGGGACCCATCGAAAACATAGCTGCCCGCGTTGCATTCATCGGGAACAACGGCGCCATCGACAAGGTCACGCTCCTCAACGATGCACTCGACGTCCCCGACCGCGTTGCGGTAAACCCGCCCCAGACCGCGCTTCTCGACATCTTTGACGGTGAGCAACGCGCAGGCGTGGCCCATCGCGGCGTCGATAAGCCGGTCCACCGTCTCTCGACGTAGCAATGGCACGTCGGCGTTCAGCACCAGCACCGGGCCGGGTTTGCGGAATGCCGCAGGCACCGCGCGAACAGCATCGCCCGTGCCCAGCGGCTGCGGCTGGATGACCACATCGGCACAGCCGTCGAGATGGGCGGCGACCGCCGGCTGCAACGGGCTGACGACCACCAGCGGGCGGCGGCCGCACACCTCGGTGGCAAGCTCGACGGAGTAGTCGATGAGAGATCTTCCACCCAGCGCATGGAGAACCTTGGGGCGTGCACTACGCATTCGCGTGCCATTCCCGGCGGCGAGGATCACTGCCCGCGGACCGTCTGCCATTGGCCCGCGAGTATAGACGGCTGACCAACCCTCACCGAGTCCTGATATGGAAGAAATTGTCAAGCGTGGGGCCTTTTGAGATCAAACCGAACCGGGCGAGTGGTTGCGGGTGCTTGGCGCAGGACGCAGCCAGGAGCCGGGGATGGCGACGATGATCACTCTGATATTCGCGGGTCAG
>JACWAJ010000073.1 GCA_014874355.1 bacterium
AGCCGCCGTACCTCGTAATCTCACTCATGGGACCGCCCTCCACGTATGTAGCTCTGTGCGGGACGTGCTTCATCCTCCCGCGCAACCTACGACGCTGCGCGGTGTGGCGGTCCTTCCATGTTGACTTAGCGAACGCGGTAGGTGGCGGGACGATCCTGCGAGGCCACAACCCGGGTACTGCGTTCCAGCGTGCGGCGGACCTGCTGCGCTGTCACGTCGTCACCGAGGAGTTTGCGAATGGCAGCAACCGCGAGCGGGCGTTTCTCGGTGCGCATCACGGCGAGAATCTTGGATTCGAGCGTGGAGGGACGCTTCTTGGGAGCGTGCCCATTGGCCGCCACCTGCGGTTCCAGGGGAACCGGCACAACCTCGGGCGCTACCGTTGCCGGCGGCATGCTGATTGCGGCCGGTCGCGGTGGGGTCTCGCCCCGTAGTTTGGCCAGAAGAACAGGCAGGTCGTCGACGATCTGCCTGACAAAGGCTGCCGACCCGCTCACTTCGAGTTCGCGATCCCCCTCGCGGAGTTTCACCGAGTGCATCGGTCCGGGGCTGCCCTGTGCCGATATTGGCGGGGCGGGACGGTTGAAGCGCGGTCGCTCAAACCCGCCGCGATCGCCGGTGGGGCGGGGGCGGTCGAAACTACCGCGATCCCCTGCGGGATGCGGCCGACCACCAGAGTAGCGTTCGTCAGACATGATTCCAACAGTCTAGGCCCTGGGTAACAAACGCCGACGCGCTCTTCCGGTTACTCGCCCTCGCTGACCTCGGTCTCCGCCGTCTCCGACGAGTGGTTGCGTGTGTGGCGCTTACGCGTGTGTGGCGGCTCAGCCTCATCGCTGGGTGCGCTGGTCGCCTCCCCGTCCGGGGCTTCGTCGACCGGCAGCGTGATGGCTTCGATCTCCTCGTCGTCGGCGGGCTCGCCGAAGAGCTTGTTGGCCAGCTTGGTCTTGAGCGGTGACTTCGCCACAGCCATGATTCCGCCTGCCACCGCGCCCAGGAAGAGGAGCTTGCAAACGCGGTGCTTCTTTTTGGGGCGAGGTGTTACCGCGGGCGGCTCTGCGTGCTCGGCGAGTTTCTCGCGAACAGCGAGCTTTTCGGCGGTCTCCGTCAACACCTCGGCAGCACGTTCGGCGGCTTCACCGAGTGCCTCCAGGGCATTGCGCGTGCCATTGCGGACCGCGGGCGTGGCTACCCGGCGCGCCTCGCGAGCTGCGTGGGCGGCACGCTCAGCCGCGTGGCCGGCTGCCACGGCAGTCCTTCCGGCAAGATCGGAGACCGCCTCGCGCTCGACGACCGCCTTTGGCTTGCACTTCCGAAACATGGCTGCCCTCCGAATCTCCGCCTCACCCCGGCGTTTGCCGGAGTTCCCGATTCTAAGCCTGTGTCCCGGTGCAGGCGACAACATTCACTGAATGGTCAAATCGGAAGGGTGGCGAGTGCTCTGTACCGGCAGCGGTCGGCTCGGAGAACCCATCGCCAGTGGGGCGTCCAGAAACCAGCGCAACTTCGCTGCGGCGACATCGCCGATAAGCCGGGCCAAGCCGGCTTCGGGTGCGGCGTAGACGGCGGATAACGACGGGTAGGTTCGTGTGAGACGGAGTAGCGCAAGCGGGGTCATGCCAGGCACACCGGCGAGATGGCCAAGCCGCTGCTGTGCCATTGCGCCAGGGTCGTAACCGAGAGGAAGCTCGAGCTCGCCGTAGGAATGCCGCATGTGGTAATCGTACCGAACACACGTTCGGCAGTCAACGGTTTTGGTCCGATCTCCAAGCGTGCCGGTGATACGCTGTGGTTCGCCAACAAGGAGTTGTATATGCCTGTCTACGAATACCGTTGCAACGACTGCGCCGCCACCTTCGAGGTGTTGCGACCCATGGTTGAGCGCAATGCCGCCGCCGTATGTCCCAGATGTGAGAGTTCGGCCAGCATGCCGCTCATCAGCCGCGTCAATGCCGGTATCCCAGCGCCCACCGGAGGCGCTGCGGCGTACCAGTCGGGTGGCGGCGCCGGACCCTGCTGTGGCGGAAGCTGCGGCTGCAACCCCAGCTGAGCGGTTCCGACATGACTGACACCATCGTCAGCGCCCAGAACCTGCTTGTAATTCGCGGTCCGCACCGCGCGCTCGACGGTGTCAGCTTCGATATTCCGCGCGGTGGGGGGTGGTCGGCATCCTCGGGCCGAGCGGTAGCGGCAAGAGCACGCTGATGTGGTGCATCGTCGGCGTTCAGCGTATTCAGGGCGGCAGCCTCGATGTGTTTGGTCTGTCGGCCGGGTCGGCATTACTTCGGCGTCGGGTTGGCTATACCACCCAGACGCCGTCGGTCTACGGCGATCTCAGCGTATGTGAGAACCTGCGCTACTTCGCACGCATTCTTGGTGCCGGCAGTGATCGAGTCGATGCCGTCATCGAGGCGGTGGAACTGGGCGATCACGCCGAATCAGTTGTCGGCCGCCTCTCCGGTGGCCGGTTGACCCGCGCTTCGCTGGCGGTGGCCCTGCTTGCCGAGGCTGAACTGCTCGTCCTCGATGAACCGACCGTGGGCCTTGACCCGCTGTTGCGCCGCCGGACGGCCTGATCTACTGTCCATGTTCTTGGGCTGGTTGTGGCTCAACCTTCTTTTCGGGCCCGAATCGAGAACAGCAGAGGAATCGGATCTCCCGCGATTCGCCACCACTCGCCATCATGGGTCATGAACGAAAAGCGTTGCCACGTGTCCATGGGAAACTCATGCAGAAACTCGACAGCGAGGCCGGCATCCCGAATCGCTTGAACGATCTCGGCGATGGGGTGCATCCCTTGATAGGTCACAGGGTTGGGTAATTTCGCCTTGGGGTCGGCATAGGTCCCTTCCCATGCAGAGCGCCGTGGCTGCTCTCGAAAATAGTGCTGGCCAGGGTGAATTTGCAGCTTTGTGATTTCCGGATCGCTGGCGAAGAGCTGGGCAACGGGGTGTCCGTCCAGGACGTATAGGAAGCCCCCGGGTTTCAGATGCCGTGCCGCAGCTTGAACCCAGGCCTTTAGGTCAGCCACCCAGCAGAGCACACCGTGAGACGCAAAGACGATGTCGTACGTTTTGTCGAGTGCCAGTGCGCTGATGTCCGACTCCACAAAGTCGGCATCGACATCCAATCGCTGGGCAATATCGCGACCGACCTCGAGGGCGGCCGGAGAGAAGTCAACCCCTGTCGCCTTGGCGCCGAGCAGCGCCCACGACAGGGTGTCGATACCGATGTGGCACTGAAGATGGAGCAGGTCTCTCCCGGCAACCTCACCGACCTCGGCTAACGCGATGGAATCCAGCCGGGGTTTGCGGGCTTGAACGAACCCCGCGACGTCGTAGAACTTCGAGCCCACGTGGACGGCGACGCGCGACTCCCAGTTCTGCCGGTTGACCGAGACGTGTGGTGCCGACTCAGTCCGTTTGGTATCACTCACTCAGACATACCCAAGGAGAATCTGTGGGGGCGGCTAATTCGATTCATCTTTTGGATGCGGTATTCCCCTGGATGATTCGCGTTGTGTGGGTGACCTGAGACTGCTGCATGAACTCATTCTCCCCGCCGAACCCGGACATTGGGCGCCCAGTGGGGTGTGCCACAAGACCCGGCCACCGTAGTCAATCACCAAGGAATCTGACCCCCCTGAAATGAGTGATCCTTGCGGTCCGAAAGGGCAGGAGGAGCCATATGAAAGGCAGGAAGCACTGAACCGGAGCAGATCGTTAGGAAGCTGCGAGAGGCCGACCGGATGTTGGCCGAGGGCAAGAGCATCAGCGAGGTCGCCAGGGCCCTGGAGGTCAGCGACCCGGCTTGCGGCGGCAACAT
>JACWAJ010000074.1 GCA_014874355.1 bacterium
CGCCTTGCCATGAACTGGCAGAGCATCACCGCTCCCAACCAGATCGCCTTACTCATCTCCGACCATCGCTTCGTGGACGGCAAGCTACAGATCGACCAACCGGCTCCTCAGGAGGACACAGCCGCGTAACTCAAACCACCAATCGCCTGGATGAATTTCCACCGGATTTGACAAAGGCTCGCCGGGAGCATCTGCATCATCCCCGTTGCTCCGGCCGATGACTCGGCATTGGGATCGAAGCTGCTCTCCTGGGCCCCGACCGCGAGAAGCAGGGCCTCGGGGACATCGAACCGTTGCGCGGCCGACTGGAACATCGGCTCATACACTGCCGGGACCAACGGGTCGGTCATACCCGTGACGGGCGTGGCAGATACGGAAGACTCCGATCCCAGCCACCCGAAAACGGCACCCGCCGCACCACCGATGATGACGACCATTCCGACGATGCAGACCACCAGAACCAGACCCACCGCCTTGAACATGCCACCGCTCTCATTCATGCGTGGCACCCCTTGAACGTTGATCGACCGCGATATTCCGTGGCTCGCTCGCCTGCACCGGCACAAGCTGCGCCAGCCGACGGCGTGTCCCGCCTGTCAGTGGCAACCAGATCGCGTCTGCGGGGCACGTTCGCATCTGGGTGACGGCTGTGGCCACTGGAGCAGATGTGCCGCCAAGAACCCGGCGCGCTTCGGCCTCGCGCCGCTCGGAATGGAATCGAAACAGAATCCATGTCTTGTGGCGCATTGCGGTCGCGAGCCGCTCGTAGCCTGGTAGCTTGGCGGCGAGCCGTGCCAGCCGCTCGGTACCTCGGTCGTATTCGAGGTGGAACGGCGTCCGGCCGCCACCCTCCATCCAGATGCCGTAGCCATCAGGACGGGCGATGCCACGGAACTCGACGGCGCAGCGATGTTCCGACCACCAGAGTTCCAGGCGGCACCCGCCACGATGACGGCTCTCGCGGGTTAGGGCGGTGAAGATGCCGTTCGTTCCGACCAGGTGAGCGAGGCGCTGGTTGGTTGCCAGGACCACCGTGTTATCTGGGCGCCAGCCAAGCTCTGCGACGTCGATGTTGCGGTGACCGGCGATGAGAGCTGCCCCAGCCGCGCCGAGTGTCCAGTGAAACGGGATCGTACCGAGGGTGCTGTGCGGGCGGAACCGATCAAGGATGCGAAGGCCAAGCAGCGATCGGAGACGTTGTTCGGTACTGCGCTGACCGGTGAACGCGAGATCGCACAGTTGGTCCGTCGTGAGGACGCGATGTTCATATACCGCTTCGGCGATGAGGCGGTCCCTATCGGTGAGACGGAATGGCAGTTGGAGGATGTCACGACGATCAAGCCGTCGATTCGGAGTCGACTCTCTATTGATCTTTATTCCCTCCCATGGAGTCCGCCGGTCCATTCGAGACCCTTTTGGCCGTGTTCATGCCGACAGGGACACGTGTTCTCGCGTCGTCGGGGGTCTCGGATGAGAGAGCGAGACCCAATTCGAGACCCAATTCGAGGCCTGAATCGAGACCCAAATCGCGACCCTCCCCGGGCGTGGGAACAGCAGGCTCCGACTTCGCGACTTCCTCCTGGCGCTGCTCCTCCGTCAGGCCGAACTTGTCACGCGAGGTGTCGCGGATGGCGTCGCCATGTCCCACGACCGCGAGGCGCGCAGGCCGGGTCTGCATGGTGAAAGCGGACGTCTCGCGACCGCCGACGATGAGGCGTGCCGCCATCTGATAGCCACCGAGGTGCGAGAGGTCGTGCGCGGAAAGCGTGGGAGTGACGTGCCGCTCTAACACTCCGGCATCCTCTGGCGACATCGTGAAAAACAACTTGTTACGCGCGTTGGCGCTGACGGCATCGCGCAGATCGCGCGGCAGTTGTCCAAGGTGCTGATGGGCCAGTACCAACGACAAGTGATAGCCACGAGCTTCGGCGAGCATTTCGTCGAATGCACGCGGCAGCGTCAGAAAGTTCTGACACTCGTCGACGTACAGACTGGCATCGACTCTGGCTTGCTGACCGAGACGTGCGCGCGCTGTCACCGTCTGCCAGACCTTGGCAACAACGAATGATCCGAGAAGGCGGCTGGTTTCGTCGCCGAGGATTCCCTTGGGAACTCTGACCAAACAGAGCCCACCGTCCAGAACTTCCCCCATGTCGAAGCTCGACGTCGCCGACCCGACCACGGTGCGCACAAAATCGCGGAGGAGAAATGCGCGCAGTTTGTTCATGATCGGACCGATCACCTGGGCCTGAGCAGAACTCCCGAGACTCTCGTACCAAGTCCAGAATCCACCGAGTCCAGCCGGGTCGTCGATGTCATGAATGTATGGCTTGCGGAAGTTGGGCTCCGACAGAAGTCGGGGTACCATCGCCAGCGTGGCGCCGTCGCGGCGGAGCAGTGTCAGGCATGCAGCGCGAAGGATGTCATCGGTCCGCGGACCCCAGAACTGCTCAAAGATGCGCCGGAATATGCCCACGACGTTGTCGACAACGAGGTCGCGCTCGGCCGCATCTGCCTGGAGCACATTGAGCGAAGGTGGTGCAAGAAGTTCGGCAGGGTCGAGGATTACCGTGCGCGATCCAACGTCTTCGGGGAGGCGGTCGAGGATGTCAACGATGAGGTCACCCTTGGGATCGATAACGACAGCGCCGCGCCCCGCCTTGACATCATCGAGCACCAGGTTGGTGAGCAGCGTCGACTTGCCAGCCCCGGTGGAACCGAGAATATGGAGGTGATACCGGGCGTCATCGGGTGCCAGAGCGACCGGGCGCGAAAAGCCGGTATTACTGGCATCCCCCAGGATCTTTCCCTTACGCGGAACCTCTGCCGGTGGTGCCACCGATGCTGCCCCAGCGCGCGATAGACCGGGCACGACAATGTCTGTGGGGAGATGTGCAACGGCGGCCAACTCGGGCACTGACACGAGGTCGCCGTGACGAAAAGAACGGCCTGCAAGAACGGCTGCGGGCCGACGAATTCGTCTGCGACGCAAACCGTTACGCCCTGTGTAGACAGCGAACGCTGAAGCAATCGCATGCGCGTGTCCGCGCGCACGGCCCTTCGCTCTGCGGTCTTCGCCATGGCTAGTGACTCCGTACCGGATGCACATCTCCCAGGATGGGTGTGCAGCTTTCTCCAAGACCATGCGTATATCCGGCGCCCGAGTTGGGTCCTCGGGAACGGCAATCTTTGCCGTGGGTCCTGGGGTGATGAAATCCAAGATGGATGCACCAAGACTGGGAGACTTCCCCGTTCGCAATGCTGATGCTGCGCGATGGCTTCGCGCCGTTCGTCGCCTCGTCACTGGGCGCACAAGGATTTGGATAGCAGCGCTGTTACCATCGGTGATACCAGCGAGCGCTCCATAGAGAGAACGCAACGGATCGTTAGCGTGGCTGGTAAGAAGCGGGAAGTGCTCCGGGTGTGCAAGGCGTAGCTCACCGCCTGTACACCAACTGTTCAACGGCAGTGGTTGCGGCATTTCGTCCTGAACAACCGTCCGACTGCTGGGCCACGCAGCTTCAATCGCTCGTTCCACCAACCCGGGCGGAACACTCGCTGGAATCCACATTCCGATGCGTGTTCCCGCCTCAGATGCCGTGATTTCAAAGACGAGATGCGGCTGGCCGAACAGCACCCGTAGCCATCTGGGGCGGAGCAGGCCAACCAAGTTGCGCCACAACGCCTCCGCGGCGTGCGCATCTGCTTCGGGCGGCGCTTCAATGACGACGAAGCGCGCGCCAATATGCGCGCGACGGTGCCGCCATTCTGTCCAAACGATACCGCTCATGACAGCAGAGAAAGCAGCGCATATCAATAACGGCAACAGATGCAAGATGTCTGTTGTTGCTGCGTGAGTGACACCGCTGACACAGCGGCCTACGTTGTGCGCAATAGCATTGATGGAATTACATGCAGGCGTTGTATTCACATTCCTGTCCCTTTATTGATGAAATTGCCGCGAATCTGCTGTGTTCAGGAGTCCGCAGATGCACACAGTTCCTCGGCGATGATGTCGGCAGGATTCGACGTAGCGAGGTTGTGTTCAGTAGGACTCGCGATGGCGCGAAATGCGACGCGGTCGTCTCCGGTGCCGCCAATGAGAATCCCCTCA
The DNA here is from genome assembly GCA_014874355.1 of bacterium. Taxonomy (GTDB): domain Bacteria; phylum Chloroflexota; class Dormibacteria; order Aeolococcales; family Aeolococcaceae; genus JACWAJ01. The sequence continues at coordinate 4,115 of JACWAJ010000074.1, forward strand.
CCTTGACGCGCCGAGAGAAGAAATGTTTTCTCTCCGTCACTGAGGCGAAAGGCAGTGCCGATGGTGTCGATGGACTGTGGCGACTGATGGAGCAGGATTTGTGTCGCCGCGTTGGCAACAACTGCCTGACCTAACTCTGAACCGAGAAGGTCTGTGGCATCCTGAGTGACGACTGTCAGTCCGCACCAATACTTGCGTGCTGACTTGGCCAGACGAAAGAGGAATTTGGCACCTTCCAGGTCGCGCATCACAAGCCACGCCTCGTCGACCAACACCATGCGACGACGTCGCTCCGCCTGATTACTGATACGTCGCCACAAAGCGTCGAGGACAAGCAACATGGCGACGGGTCGCACTTCGTCTGCAAGGTCGCGCAGTGAATACACCACAAGATGGCCATCGGGTCGCATCGTGGTGGGGCCGTCGAAGAGGTGGCGATGCGTTCCCGTGACGAACGGCTCCAGCTTCGCGGTGAGAGACTCCGCATCAGCGTCGTTGCCCAATGCTGTGAGTAGATCGGCAAGGAGTGGCGCTGGCCGTGTGTGGGTGGCAGGGTCGATGGTGATTCCCCGGACCGCGTATGCGGATACGATCCCGCGATCCAAGGCTGCACGTGTTCTCGCGTCGAGTTGCTCGCCGATCAGTACACATATAAAGGTGTGCAGAAACAGAGAACGGCGGGTCAGTGCATCCGGCTCACTGCCCAGATCAAACGGATTGATCCGTGCCTCACCCGCTCCGAGCCGAAGGTCAACGCCTCCAACAGCATCGGAGAGACGTCCGTATTCGTTTTCGGGATCGACGATTGCAACGTCGACTCCGCTATATAGCGAGCGCAGCACCTCGAGCTTGGCGAGATAGCTCTTGCCGGCCCCGGAGCGCGCAAGGATGACGGCGTTGTGGTTCGGCTGTGCAAACCGATCCCACATAACGATCCCGCCACCTGATGCATTGAGCCCGTACAGGATCGGGTTCTCACCGTCGGAGTCTAATTCCGCTGCGGAAAAAGGAAACGCAGCCGACAGCGCATCGGTGTCGAATGTGCGTGTCATGTTCAACGTGTCCGCGCCAAGAGGAAGTGTCGTCATCCATCCCTGGAGGGAGCGGAACGTGGCAGGCTTCACGTCGATGAGTAATGACGCCAGGAGCCCCCGCAACCGCGTTGATGCGCTGTCGAGTTCGGACTCTGAGTCTGCGTGCACGGTGATATACAGGCCGACACGAAAGAGTCGACCGTCGCCACGTGCGATCCGCTCGGCAAGATCCTGAGCATCGTCGGCGGCGACATTGAGTTCTGGATCTGTCAGCCTTCCGCGGTTGTCATCGCTCCGGCGTGATGACTCCAGCCGGGCGCGTTGACGGCGCATCCGGTCCGCTGCGACTGCTTGCGGGATGGGGTCGATATGCATCGCTATGTCCACGAGGCCCGGAGCCGACAAGATGGGGTCGAGCCATCCAGGCCTCACCTCGCGCGGGTACCCTGTCACGATGAACGTACGGCACCAGCCGTCCCCGACCCGAAGTGACCGACGGTTTGCTTCGATGCTGTCCGGGCCGATGAGAAGCGGCGATGTTGGTTTGGCAGGATTGGTCGCAAACGGCAGTCTCGGCGTCATACACCACCTCCTCGGATGACGGCGTCAGGCATGGCGATCGAATCGGGGTATCCGTGTTGTCCACCACCAGTAGCGCTCTCCAACAACGCGGCGGTGTGAGGGCCGGTCAGTGGCTGCACGCGTATGCCCGCCGCTGCCATGGCGTCACATGCGCTATGAACCTGCTCTCCGATTGTTCCCGTTGCTATGTCTGCGCGCAGGACAAGAAAGACGCGACGACGCACGACATCCGGTCGGTCAGCCAACGACTGAAGAAACTGCGCGTGTTCGCGAGCTGCTTCTTGCAACGATAGATGCGGCAGCGCAGCACTCTGGATATGCAGTTGCTCCACCTGGTCATGCAGATCCAGGTGCTCCACATGGATCGCAATCTGTAATGAATGTGCCAGTCCATTGAGAAAACGTCCGAAGGCTGCTGTGAGCGCCTCCTGTTCAGTTTCTGTGCGCAACCGGAATGCGACCGATGATGCTGCGCAAATTGCGATGTCACTGTCTCCGCATTGAATGACGCCATCATCAGAGAACGACTGGATGCCAATATTCAGCGGAACAACCCTCTTTGTTGCGCCAGTAGCGCGCGTCACGCCCTCGGGAGCAACAACGTGGGCACGCGGTCGCAACGCGTGCTGCATGAATGCGGCTACCAACCGATCGCCGCGCAACCCATCAAGGCGGACGATGATCAGAACCGTCGCGGTGGCTACGATTGGTGCGCACACCCCCGCAATAAGAACGGGCGGCAGAAACGCTTTGGTCGCTGTGTAGATAACCCAACATATGACGCCCGCCACCGCTGCGATGGCAAGCTGGCGTGCTGATAGTCCGGCAAGTAGTTGGTCTTCGCGATCAACGTCGGCTGGAATACGAATGCGCTTCATACCAGCGCCGCCTTTCCGGCGCGGATAGCAGTGCGTACGACCGTGGACACGACTTGGGTGTTGGTGGTGCCGCTACTCCTGCCACTGCGCACGAACCGTCCAGCCCAACTCGGAATCTTGATGAGAGTCCAGAACAGGCAGAGCGAGACGAGCATGTCGACAAGTCCATCTCCAAGCGACGAAGTGAACACCCCGCCGTTAGGGTCGAGAAGCACCCGGACCGCAGTCACGAGTACGAGCGACTGAGCGAATTGAATACCGAGACACGCCGCCAACGCCCGCCACCAATACCGGGCGATGCCTTCCGTCTGCGGGAGTGCGTGTGTGGCAAGTGCCAGTGGGGCCGCTACCACCAGCAGCACCACAGTGGCAATACGGGCGAGGTAGCTGCAGAGCAGAAACACCGCCAGAACGGCGACGGCGATGCCAAGAAGAACGACAAAGATTCCAGCATTCGACAATGGCGCGAGAACGAGCTGGCGCAAAGCGTCCGTTGCAGTGCCGGACGTGCTGCTGCCGAGCACGGCATACGACAACGCATTTGTAAACTGAATGGCCAACCCCGCCACAGCCAGACTTGCATTGGCAGCAATGACGCCAAACACAAGACGCGGTGCCACCTCTTTGATCGAGTAGCGTGTTTGCACAGTCTCGTGGGTCATGACAACCACTCCGCCGACGAGTGCGAAAAGAACGAAGAGAGCGTTGGCGATCCCGGCGAATGTCACCCACAATTCATGAACCCGCCCGGGGCCAGTCACGTCGGGAGTTGTCAGGACGGTGGAGCCGAGTAGGTTGAGGATGGGCGTCAGCGCGGCGGTGACCACAGTGGTGAACCAGCCGTCGATCGCCTCCTCGATGTGACCGACAATGTCGAAGAAGCCCGGACTGTTATTGCCTCCCGTGGCCCCGGAGGTGCCCGTGACCGGAGCGCCTGGCGATGGTGTCGGGAGGATCGGCGACGGCCCTAGTCCAACGCCCGGCGGGCTTGTGACCAGCGGCGGTGTTGGTGATGGTGCTGGTGTAGGGGTCGCTGCTTGGACAACCTGAGCGTTCATTCCCATGGTCAAGCTGCAAGCGAGCACCACGAGAACTACTGCAAGCGCTCGTCTCACGAACCAACCACCGAGCGCAGGATGGTGACCAGAACTGGTGACAATGCGGCCAGTGCATATCCGACGGCCGCAGACTTGAGCGACGACTTCGCTCGCTCCACTTGCCCAGGATCACCACCGGCGAGCATGTAGCGAACACCGCCGATGGTGAGGAATAGCGTCGCCAGTCCGGCGAGGAGACCAACAACCCATACACGAAGTGAGTCGATGACAGTGCCCAAGGTGACAGTCCCGCTTGATGTGTCAGCGAGAACGTGAACACCCGTGAGCACGAAATGTGCGGTGTGATGCATATCGATGTCTGCAACCTCCTTGATGTGAACAGCACGCGAGAGAGTGGTGACGAGTCCGCTGCGCCAACTTGTTCTGGGAGCAATTACCTCCTTGCTCATGCCTGGCCAATGCGCAACCGATGGCCATTGGTTCAGCGGAACTCATCACGTACCCCCGCAAAAGGCCAATCGCTTTCGTTACCCCGAAATGGGACATGCTTCGCGAATTTGAGTACGGAGATACGGGACGAGCTTTCGTTCGGCTCGACTGCGGCGACGCCTTAGCGCCCCAACTGTGGTGTCGAGTTGTTCGGCGCAACTCTCAAAACTCAGATGCGCAAGTCGTGTTGCCGCAATCAGTTCGGCATCGACTGCGGAGATGACCCTCTCGCCGACAGCTCGGGCCAAGACCAGGTCAGGGTGATCTGCAAGGGGAACAGGACCGATCTCGACGTCAGCTTCGACGGTGTGCGCGGCGTACTCGCGATCCCCGCGACTGAGTTCGTGACCGCGGCGACACGCCGCCCAAACCAGCGCCGCCGCTATCCGGGAACGGTTGGGATCACACGTCTTCAAGGCGTCGAAGAACCCAGCGATGACGGCGGCGTCCACACAGTGGGTATCTGCGGGATAGCGGCGGGTCAGCTTTCCAGCCACTCGGCGCAGACCGGGAAGCAAGAGGCCTGCCACTGCGACAGCCCAATCCTCATCCCATGACGCTCGACGAACCAACTCGCCGATGACAGCGTCTCGTATGTGAAACGGCGTCGATCGACGTAGCAGAAGCACCCGCAGTTCGAGCAACGATGTCGGCCCTGGCGGCAGCGGGTCACCAAAGTCAGATCCGTCCAGCGTGAGCGCTGGCTTCCGAACCGCGAGGGAAAGAAATGCCTCTTCAAGGCGGCCCAACGGTGAGATGGGGAATTTCTTGTCCATGGTTGGCTATGCCTCCGTGTTTGATGTGGAGGCGCCATCTCATCGGACGGCCTGAACAAACGATGAACAGCCCGGCTCGGAGGCCGATGTGTTCATCGCGTGTTCATCGTTTGTTCAACCCTCGGCGTGTTCATGAACACGACCGCGACGTGTGTTCATGAGATCAACTCAAGGGCGATTTCGCGCCTCTGTCCCAAACCGATGGTCATTTGAGATTTGCCTTATGTCGGCGCAACCGATGTCCGTGGGGCATACCCATGGCAACACAGCAAACCGTCAAAGCTGGAACTGTCCCGCGGGGTGGAGAAGTCCCGCTCAACATCTGGCCCTGTGCGCAGACAAGCGCGCAGTGGCAACGTCAGGGGAGATATGTAAAGGAGTCTTTTGAGCATCCCGGCAAGATGCTTCCCGATCTGGCACGCCGGATCATCGAGACCTACTCGTCGCCGGGCGACCTGGTCGTCGACCCTATGTGCGGCATTGGGACGACGATGGTCGAAGGGGCGGCGCTGGGTCGCCGCTGCATCGGGGTGGAACTGGAATCACGCTGGGCGGCGGTCGCCGCCGCCAACATCGACCACGTCCTCGACGACCGGCAAGCGGTTCGTGCTGAGGTCAGGGTTGGCGATGCCACAGAACTGCCGCTGGTCCTCGGCGACCTATCGGGAATGGTCAATCTCATCGCCACCTCGCCGCCCTATGCGTGCGAGGTAGGCCGGGTCGACAAAGATGCCTGGGCGCGGGGAGATGTGCTCTGCGATCCAGCGTCACTCAACTATTCGACCGACCGGAGCAACCTCGGGCACCTGCGCCACGAGGAGTACCGCATCGCGATGCTCGCCGTCTACCAGGCGTGTTTCGATGTCTTGCGCCCCGGTGGCTTCCTGGTCACGGTCACCAAGAACATGCGGCAAAAGGGTCGGCTTGTAGACCTTGCCGGTACAACGTCAGTTCTCGCGCGTCAGGTTGGGTTCGGATACCTCCAGCACAACGTCGCGCTCCTCGCCGGCCTCCGTGGTGACCGCCTGGCCGCTCGGCCCTCGTTCTGGCAGCAGAGCCATCTGCGCAAATCGTGCGCAGTCGATCGCCGCTATCACCTCGTCGTCCATGAGGACGCCCTGGTTTTCGTAAAGCCGGAGGACTGCGCATGACAGCAAAGACCACGACCCCACTCTCCGTCCTGCTGACAGGAAATCACCCATCACGAGTGCAGCGCTCAGGCCGATACATCCCAGAGTCCACGGCGCATCCGGCAAAGATGCTCCCAGAGATCGCGCGTCATCTCATCACGACGTACACGCAACCTGGCGACATCGTAGTTGACCCGATGTGTGGCATCGGCACCACTCTGGTGGAGTCGATCTATCTAGGGCGCAATGCGCTTGGCATCGAGTACGAGAAACGCTGGGCTGGCCTTGCTCGTAGGAATGTTGCGTTGGCGGTCAGGAGTGGCGCGCTAGGTCATGCAGATGTTTTGACTGGCGACGCCCGCAAGCTCGTACATGCGACGCCCGCGATGCTTGGCAAGGTCGCTCTCGTCATCACGTCGCCTCCATACGGTCCCTCCACGCATGGGCAGGTGGCTGCCGGAAGTGGGGCACTCAAGAAGAGCGACTGGAAGTATTCAGATGGTCGTGACAATCTCGCGTACGGAGGTGATGCGAAACTGCGCGAAGGCTTCCGCGACATCCTTGCCGGATGCCGCTCGCTCCTGCGACCGGGTGGTGTCATCGCGATTACCACGCGTCCGTGGCGTCGTCGCGGGTTGTTGGTTGACCTTCCGACGGACGTCATGGAACTAGGAGAGTCAGTTGGACTGGTTCCCTGTGAACGGTTGATTGCACTGCTGTGCGGCGTCGTCGCGGATCGGTTGGTGCCGCGTGCATCGTTCTTCCAACTCCAGCACGCGCGGCGCTCGACCGCAGAGGGGAAGCCATTGCAGGTGATCTCGCACGAGGATCTCCTCGTACTGAGGGCGCCACTCGGTGAGGGTGGAGCGGTCCGGGGTCACCGTCAAGGCCAACTTTGATGGCCGACGCTCGCGATCCGGCGGCGACCAATGGGGTCGCCGCCCTGGGGGAGCCCACGGCTTCCGACGAGAGGATTGAGGCCGTCCTGCGCTCCTACGCGCGGGCTCTGGTCGAAACCGCCATATACGTTCATGCCCAAATGCGCGCCGTCAGGGCGGATCCAGCCGCGGTGAAACCTGGCCTCGGCGAGATCGAGGTATCGTCCGCTCTGAATACGAAGGGGGCCGCGCCGCTACAACGACCGACCCCCAGGTCCAACCCTACTGCTGAGGAGGGTCCGACATGAGTGACTCTACGCATCCGGAGCCAACGGCCCGCGGGCCGGAGGCGCGGGTCGTGATGTACCTGCGCGTCTCCGACC
>JACWAJ010000075.1 GCA_014874355.1 bacterium
GCGTCAGCCGGATGCGCGTACGCCTCAGAAATTCGCGCATGATCAGACTTCGAAGCGATAGCCGGAGCCCCGCACGGTTGTGAAGGGTTCTTGAGCGCCGGCGGCGATGAGCTTGCGCCGCAGCCGGGCGATGTATGACTCCACGATGTTCGATTCGCCCGCAAAGCCGTAGCTCCAAACGTGTTCTTCCACCTGAGTACGGGTCAACAGGCGGCCGGGATTGTGCATGAAGTACTCGAGAACCGCCAGTTCCTTGGTGCGCAGGTCTACCGGACCGCCGTTGACGAATACCTTCCGCGCGGCGGTGTCGAGCCGGATGCCGTTCACTTCCAACATGGCGGCGCGATTGTCGAGATGACGGCGACCCAGCGCCCGCAGGCGCGCCAGGAGTTCATCGAATGCGAACGGCTTGACGAGATAATCGTCGGCGCCGGCATCGAGGCCCTGGACGCGATCGGGGATGGCATCGCGAGCCGTCAACAACAGGATCGGTGTGCGCACGTGCCGCGCTCGCAGGTTGCGGCATACTTCCAGGCCATCGCGCTTGGGCATCATCACGTCGAGAATCAGCACGTCAAACGGGGTGGCGAGGGCGGCGTCGACCGCGGCATCACCATCGTGCACGATGTCGGTGCCGAAGCCCTGCTCGTCCAGCCCACGGCGCAAGCTCATGGCCAAGCGTCGATCGTCCTCGGCGACAAGGATTCGCATAAGATTTGATTGTCCCGCATGCGGCTGACGCCGGTCTGACCTCGAATTCGATTTCTCGGGTCAGGCGCGCGTCAGGTTCCGGGGTCAGAGTGGATACCGATGTCCATGACCTGTTTGCACGGGAGAGTTCCATGAAGAGGTTTCGTCCAATTGCCCGACTTGCGTTCCTGTTATGCTGTGCGGGACTCGCCGCCGGCGTTCCGGCCGCGGTCAGTTTGAGCAGCCACGCCGCCGCATCGTCGCCCACGGTGCATATCAAGAATGTATCTGCTCCAGTGGATCCCGCAGGCGGCCCCAACGATCAGTCGGGTGCTCAGAACGGACCGAATGACCAGACAGGTGCTGACACCAAGGAGAGCGGCACCAAGGTCGCAGAGCCAGACACGGCCGGTGGGCCCAACGACCAGTCGGGAACGCAGAATGGCCCCAACGATCAGTCGAGCGGTGGTCCGGATACCCCCGAGACCGCGGACTCTGGCGGCTCCGCCGGCTAATCCACTCGTCGACTTTACGGAGAGACGTCTGGAAGAGTAATCGCTGCTAGACTCAGCCGTCTGTCGGTGTTTCTGAGGCCGTGTGACGCATGTGACGCATTCGAAACTAGTAGTGCCGCGAAAGGATCGGAACGGGACTCGACCCCCGCCCCTCAAAAGCAACGGCAAAGCTCGACCAGACGCGTTCGCATCGTTTGGAAGTTCGAACAAGCTACAGTCTCCCGCTCCAGACTTCGTCGTTCGAACTTTTCTTCGCGTCGTTCGCGTCAGAATCCCTTTGAGACCGCGCTCGTGGCACGTGTGCTGGGCCACAGCGGCAGGTTCACGGCGCTCGACCCCGGGGCCATCAGGCAGACTCTCGCTCATGCACCAACGTTCGATCTCGACACCTGTGCCGCCGACAAATGACGAGGCACTTTCGCGGCATCATCGCGACCCTGAGCCGTGGGTCTGGTGGAAGCACGGAGTGGTCTACCAGATCTACCCAAGGAGCTTCCTTGACACTGATGGCGACGGTATCGGCGACCTCGCCGGCATCACCGAGAAGTTGCCCTACCTCGCCAATCTCGGCGTCGACGCCATCTGGCTCTCCCCGTTCTACCCGTCGCCGATGGTTGACTTCGGCTATGACGTTGCTGACTACTGTGACGTCGATCCGCTCTTTGGCACGCTGGAAGACTTCGATCGTCTCGTCGCCGCTGCCCATGAGGTCGGCCTCAAGGTCATCGTCGACTTCGTGCCCAACCACACATCGGACCAGCACCCGTGGTTCGCCGAGGCTCGCACTTCGCGTAACAACCCCAAGCGCGACTGGTACGTCTGGCGCGACGCCAAGCCGGATGGAGGCCTTCCAAACAACTGGCAGGCGTACTTCGGTGGTCCGATGTGGTCGTGGGACGAGACAACCCGGCAGTACTACCTTCACTCGTTCCTGCCGCAACAGCCGGATCTCAATTGGCATAACTCCGAGGTGAGAGCGGCTATGTTCGACGCCCTTCGGTTCTGGATGGCCCGAGGTGTCGATGGTTTCCGAGTTGATGTCATCAACCAGGTCATGAAGGCCCGGTCGCTCGCCGACAATCCGCCCAACCCGGTCCGCAACCCACGCATCAAGGACATGGGCGACTATGCCGCCCAGTTGCACGTGAACGACCAGGGCCACGCTGACCTGAAGTACCTTATTCAAGAGTTCCGGTCGGTAGTAGACGACTACCCTGGAGGCGAGCGCGTTGTTGTCGGCGAGATTCACGAAGACGACCTCGGCGTCTGGGCGTCCTACTATGGAGAGAATGGTGGCGGGCTTCATCTGCCGTTTAACTTCGGTCTTCTCGAGAGTTCGCGGGCACACTGGCAGCCCGACGAACTTCGCGCGCACGTTGCCGGCATCGAGAGCGCGAGCGTGGGCAAGGGCTGGCCCAACTACGTTCTCGGCAATCATGACGAGCATCGGGTCTCGACGCGCGTGGGCGAGGCACAAGCCCGGGTGGCGATGATGATGCTGCTCACGCTTCGCGGTACGCCGACGCTCTACTACGGAGATGAGATAGGCATGGTCAACGTGCCGATATCACCGGAGCTGGCTCGCGACCCGTGGGGCTTGCGCGTGCCCGGAATGGAGCTGGGTCGCGATCCAGAGCGAACGCCCATGCAGTGGACACCTGGACGCAACGCCGGATTCACCTACGGGCCCGAACCCTGGCTCCCTCTAGCGACCGACTGTGCAACTGTGAATGTCGAGAAGGAGTCGTCCGATCCCAGATCGATGCTGTCTCTTACCCGGGCCCTTCTTCGCATGAGACGGCGCGAGCCTGCGCTCCACCGTGGCAGCTACGACCCCATCGAGGTGGACAAGGATGGGTGCTTCGCTTTCGTCAGGGCTTATGGGCAGCGCCGCTTTCTAGTGGCCCTCAACATGAGATCGAGCACTGTCGTACTGAGGCTGCCAGGCCGTGGAAGCGGCGCCGTGGCGCTCAGCACGGTTGCGTCCGAGTCGGTCGGCCGCCTAGTTGATTGCAGCGCGATCAACCTGCAGCCCGACGAAGGGCTGGTGATCTCTCTGGCGGAGATCACGTCCAGCCGCTAGCCTCGATCATTCATGCCGGTTGTGACGACGCCCCGAATGCGGTGCCGACAAGGCGGTGGGCGCGTGTGATGGCGACGTGATCAACCACCTTGGTCAGGGACCGACAGCGGGACGTGGCGTGGATCACGATTGAGCCGGTTCTGACCTGCGAATGGGATCGGTGAAACCGAGTGGTGTCGAGGGCGGCTATGTGGCGGGTGATCGGTCAGGCGATGCGGCCATGCGCGGCCAGGAGCGCGCCGGTGTCGGGCCACCAATCGAGCAGGCGCAGGATCGTCTGGCGTCCGGAACGGATCAGTCGCCCCGGCGCATGCCAGACCCGCCAGCGCAGCGCCTTGGGCCCAGCCATAGCAAGAGCGCCTTGCAGGCAGATGAGTTGGAACCACCGCACCAGGTCCGCGGAGAACCCCACCGCGGCGAGCCAGGCACAGTTGGCGTCGAAGTCGGTGAACGGGAACCGCTCCAAGCCGGATTGCTTGAGCCGGGAGATGTGGTCTTCGACGTGGGCATGGGCGCGCATGAAGCGGTCAAGTTCCACTGGATCGCCGTCGCGATCGGTGTAGAAGCCCCAATAGCGGAAGTACAACGACGGGAACAACGTGGTCTGGGCACCGGGGTGAAGCGGCTCCCTGCGCACGATCAGACGGGTTCCCGCGGGCCAGTCTGACAGCGAGCAGAACTCGGTCAGCTCAGTCACGGCCGCCCCCTTCTTGGGTTGACCGTTCTGGCGCACCGCAGCCTGCCAGCGCTCCTCATCCTCCATTACGCGTGAGATAGCGGCGTGAATCTTGCGGTTGGATCTCGCCACCACACTGAAGGCCACATTGCGCGCCCGGCAGGCGCGGACGAAGCCGCCGGTGCAGCCAGCGGAATCGGCTCGGGCTGTGAGTTGGCGCCGCACCAGAGTTGGATCCTCACCGTCGTGATGGCCCGCTCGGAACAGGGCGGGCATTTGGGCAATGGCCTCGTCGAGGAGCCTCAAATGGTCATCGGCCTTGTTGGCGGCGGCATTGCCGGGCCGCAGCAGGGACGCCAGCGTTTCGCCAGTGCCGTCGAAGAAGCAGAACAGCGGGTGGAACCCGAACCCGCCCTTGTACGTCGGTCCGGTCTGCTGCTTGTTCTCGGAATGGATCGTCACCAGCGACGCGTCGAAGTCGAGTACGCCTTCGCTGCGCCACACGGCGGGCTTCCGCCGCCATACGTCCCTCCGGATCGCGGCAACCGCTTCCTTGACCGCCACCAGCACCTCGGGTCCCAACTCGCACATGCTGCGATACAGGGTCGAATCGGAGCAGACGCCAGGGAAGAGCCCCCGCTGCGCACGCAGGTGCTCCACATCCGCGCAACTCTCGCCACCCCCGGCGAGCAGCAGGAGGAGGTGGGTCATGACCTTGCCGCGATCGTGGACCGGCAAGCGTCCCGTGGCGTCAACGATGGCGTCCGAGATCGCCGCGCCGAACCCGAGACGGTCCGAGAACGCCCCCAGCGCGTGCAATCCGATTGTGCGCCACGACCTGGTCACCACCGGTTTCCACCACGACCCGTGCTGTGCTGGTAGCGTTCATCTGCGAAGTGCCCCCTTGTTTGGGTTCCTGCGTTCTTACAAACGGCAGTTTCCCTTGTGGGAGGGCACTTTTGTGCGTTCAGGCCGAGAAGGTCACCGATCAGCGTGAATGATCGAGGCTAGGCGCGAGCAGGACCGGTAGATGAGCGAACCACCAACTCCGTGGACAAGAGGACTTCGCCGGAAGGATTGGTTAGGCGCTCTATGAAGAGGCGCGCCGCTGCGGCGCCCTTCTCCCGCAGGGGCTGGCGGACAGACGTCAGGGGGGGATCGAATCCTGCTGCGAGGGCGATGTCGTCGAAGCCCGTGACCGAGACGTCGTCGGGGATGGTCAACCCAAGGCTGCGCAGGCCGGTGATCGCGCCGACCGCCAGAACGTCGCTCATGGCCAGGATGGCGGTAGGCCGCGGACTCTGTTGCGCCAGCCATTGGGCACCCGCTGTCCCCACGTACTCAGTGCTAGTTCCCTGGTAAACAGCGACCGCAGACGGGGCAATGCCCACCGAAGCAAGGGCATCAAGGTATCCGTCGAGACGCTGACGTACGACGTCACTCTCGATATGCCAAGCGGCGAGATCTCCAATCGGGCCCTCGGTGGCCTGGCGCTGGGCTGGCAGCGAGAGGATCCCGAAGTGCCGATGCCCAAGTTCGAGGAGGTGGCGTGCGCAAGCGCTGGCTCCCCCCGCCTGGTCGAGGCCAACGTAGGCGTGACCGCTGATCCTGGACTGCTCGACCAGCACTAGAGGGAGATCGCGCCGGAGTGCAGCCTCTAGGAGAACGTCGTCTCGTGCCAGCGAATACACGATGAACCCGTCAACGATCGCTTGCGCCACCAATCTCGCGTCGGGAGCGGCAACCGAGGGGATAAGGACCAACCCTAGTCGGGCGCGCTCCAACTCTGTCGCCAGGCCCTGCAGGAATGGGAGCGTGGCGGGATCGGACACGGCGTGCCCAAGCGTGTCAGTGACGACCAATCCCACTGCGCCCACGTCGCCCCCGCGCAAGCTGCGAGCCATCGGATTGGGGCCGTCGTATCCGAGACGCCGCGCCGTCTCTAGGACGCGGTTCCTCACTGCTGGTGACATCCGCTCGGGATGGTTGTAGGCGTTGGAGGCAGTCGATAGTGACACCCCCACCGCTTGGGCAACGGTGGCCAGCGTTACCTTGGCCCGGGTCGTTTGACTCGACATTGTCGTCTGAGTATAGTCTAGTAAATCGATTTACTAAATCGTTCCAGGGAGGAGTCACATGTCCGACGCACCGATACCGGCTTCGTTCCAGCCCACGATCGAGGAGTCGATCTTGGCGAGCGGGGCGCACAACTGCGGCGTTCCACCGACACCGCCGCCGCGCGTGGAAGCTTTCCAGCCCACGATCGAGGAATCGATCTTGGCGAGTGGCGCGCACAACTGCGGCGTTCCGTCTCCACCGCCGTCGCGGCCGTCGCGCGTGGTCGAGTTCTAGGCGGGCGCGATTCTGTTGCGGGGAGGGTGCATCCTTTTGGTGTCGCCCTCCCCGTAGTACCGGAGAGGGTATCCAACGTGTTGACCAGGGGATGGTGTCTGGAGTTTGATTTCTGGGGGACTGCGGTCCAGGTGACTGGAGTGCATCGGGCGGACCGTGACCACCTTGGATTCACCTTCCGCGAGTTCCGAGTTGCAGGCTCGACGAGCTGCGATTGGCGGTTTCGGTTGGATGTCGAGGATAGGTCGGTCGGGTTCGTCGATGCCCTGAGGCGCCCGGATCTCAAGAAACGCGTGTGGTGCAGGCCACGACTCGGCGATGAGACTCTGTACGACGAGTTTGATCGGCACTCCAGCCGTGCGGGATTCATACCGCCATTTGGCATGGATCCGTTGGTTTCTCGGTTCAGGCTTGTACACGCAGCCGCGCTTACCGCGCACGATCAGACCCTCGTGATTCGGGGCGCGTCAGGAGCGGGAAAGACCACTCTCGCTCTCGCGCTTCTTGGCAGGGGTTGGCGCTTGCACTCGGACGACGTGGCGGTGCTCGACGATGCTGGCAGGGTCCATCCATTTCCGAAGCCGATGAACGTGCGAACACGTGTACTGCCGCTGTTCCCGGCGCTGGCGGATCGCGTGCCGACCGTTGCGTGCTCGATGATGACCGACTCGGGGCTCACCCACATGACGCACGCGAACGATGTTGGTCTTGAGTTGGCATCCGCTCCCACAGGCAACATCATCTATGTGGATTTGGAGCGCTCAACGAGGTTGCTGGCTTTGGGCCGGATCTCGCCCAACCAACTGCACTTGACATGCGACGTGGCGACGATGCTCGATGAGACTGTGGACCTCTTATGTACAGCGGTTCTCGCCTCATGAGTGTGGCAGGCGCTTTGGGAAACGGCGGGCTCGCAACCCTGAACCTGCGAGTGCTTGGCACTGGCATCAGTTTGGTTGTCGCCGAGCAGGATAAGGCTGACGCGACGTTCTTCTACGGCAGCGAACAGGACACCTCGAACCCAGAGTATGAGGTGCGCCTTTCACCGGGATTCCTGGCTTCTCTGCTTGCCAAGGACGGACGCAAGAAGCACATGTCGTTAAGCCGCATTACGCATCCGCACAAGGTCTGGAAACACGGCTTCACGGGTTGGTCTGGAACCCCGTCCTACGTGCCGCCATTTGCCGACCCAGTCTTTGCGACGCGATTTGCAGTCGCACGCGCGTCGGTGGTGTCACTCGACGGCCGGAACGGCGTCGTCATCCTCGGTGACCTCTACGCGGGGAAGACCGCGACACTCCTTGCTCTCATGGAACGCAACTGGCGATTGGTAAGCGACAGTCTCCTGATAGTGGAGGCGTCCTCGAGGCTCGCGCTTTCATACACCAGTCCGATAGGACTGAGGCGGCATACGTTGGCTCGTTATGACGCCGCCCTGACGCCCCTCGACACCAGGGAGACGATCTCGGAGGCGACTGGACGCGTGGTGCTTGTCAGAGCGCCGGACTTGTTTCCTAACACACCGTCAGTGACAACGCCGGTCACGATCACGCACGCCGTGACACTGAGCCGTGACGGATTAGCCGTGGTGGACACGAAGTCATGCCTGCATGCCGCCGCCACATTTCCGGATGGTGCCTACCAACTTCTGCTCGAGGCACTGCCACAGCGGACTCTGATTCTTGAGTTAGATTCGGAGGCAAGCATGGATGAGCGCGTCGGCGCCATTGAGAGTTACGTTGACGTCCGCTGATCCGGGCACGGACATCGACGAGGCTATGATTCAGCACATCGTCGACATCTGTGGCATGTCGTCGTCCGCCGCCGCTATAGCTCGTGGCGGCCTACTGCGCGCGTTCGGCGTACGCAGGTGGAGCAGGGTGGACTCGGGCGCCTGGCTGTACGGGGCTGTTGCCAGGTCCGCGCGAGAGGACACTTCCTCCAATGCCACCGGCTACGTAGGGTGCGGAACCGATTTCGACCGCGGACGTGCCGCGCAGAAGGCGATCTGCGAGGCGGTCGAACGGGCGTGTTTCGTTGTTGACGAGCGCGACGGCGGATTCTTTCGTGCGACATACTCGGACGTGCGGGCAGGTTGCATGCCGTTGGAGTCTGTTGTTGCATTTAGCCCCAAACAACTGGACGAGCCCAGCTTCAGCGCGTTCCGCTTGACGTTCGATCGGCCGATGATCTGGCGTCACGGCTGGACCTGGCCTGATCTGGAACCATCTCTGCTGCCGGTGCACCTCGTGTACACCGACTGCGGCAGTAAAGACATTGGCCCCACTCTCCGTTTGTCGATCTCGACTGGCGCAGCGCTTGGTGCCAATCGCGAAAGCGCCATGCTCAGCGGGTTGCTGGAAGTCCTCGAGCGCGACGCATTCAGCCTTCACCACCTTGCCGGGTCCGCCGGTGTTGGTCTCGATGTATCGGGGAACCCTTCGCTACGGGATCTGGTCGCGTCGCTTGAAGGTCACGGGTTGGAGTGCCAGGTGCGCTGGCTGCCTACTGATCTCGACTTCGTGTCGACGATTTGTGCCCTTGTGGTGGATCGCTCTGGGGCAGGCCCAGCCGTGGCGGCCGGCCTCAAGTGCGCACGATCAGCCGCTGTTGCAGCGCATGGAGCAATTCTCGAAGCAATCCAGTCGCGAGCTGGGGCCCAGATCCACGCGCAACGCCGATCGCGAACGACGGTCGGGTTCAGGGTGCCAAGGACACCCGACGATCGGGCCAAGCTGTGGGCGGATCCGTCCATGATCCCCAGCCTTGGTGGATGGCTGGGATCACCACTGTCGCTATGTCTCGGTGATCTGGACGAGTCCCTCGATGGCGAGGAGAGCGACCTCGCGGTCATCACCCGAGGGCTCACCGATGCTGGACACATGGTCTACGGCTGCGAGACGACTCCTGCACTTGTGCGCGATACGGGGCTCGTGGCTGTCAAGGCGGTCGTCCCGACCCTGCATCCACTCCACATGGACGAGATGTACCCGTACCGGTCGGCGGCTAGGCTGAGAGCAGTCTGGGGTGGGGATTGCCGCCCTCATCCTGCTGGTGTACCCCACTTCTTCGTATAGGTAGTGGACACAACGACAAGGAGATGAACATGGTGGAATTCCGAGACACTTTGGAAGGCGTGACTCCGGCGCTGCTGGAAGGCGGGTTCTTCGAGGGATGGCCACAGTTCCCATCTCCTGAAGAACATCTCCGTGTGCTGGCGGGGAGCTTCCGCGTCGTGCTCGCCTTTGACGGCGACCGCGTGGTTGGGTTCGCCAATGCGATCAGTGATGGGTGGTACATGGCCTATGTTCCGCTGCTTGAGGTGCTTCCCAAGTACCGCAGAAGGGGCATCGGCAGCGAGTTGGTTCGCCGACTGCTCTCCGAACTGGATTCCCACTACCACGTCGGGGTTGTGTGCGATCCTGATGTCCAGCCATTCTATGAGCGGCTTGGTCTGATACCTGTGGCCGGGGCTGTCCAAGTGAACAGGGACCGGCAAGCGACCGGCGGGGCATCGGCAACGGGCCAAGCCAGGCACTGACGTTCTGACCGGTCCAAACGCATTCCAGAGGGTTCAGGCGATCAGGCAGCGGCGTTGAACAGTGAACCCAACCCCCGGAGACGCGTTTGCATTGTTTGGTAGTTCGAACAAGCTACAGTCTGGTGCTCCAATCGAGTCACAGTGCGAACCCCGCCCTGAAGAAGAA
>JACWAJ010000076.1 GCA_014874355.1 bacterium
GCCGAGGTCAAGGAGGCGCACGAGGATCGCACCACGCGTACTTGCAGTACTCGTGGGAGAACCGGAGAAGCCGACGCCGAGATCGGTGAGTCGGAGTGGAGGCAGCAGTGGTGCATTACTGAGACAGGCTGCTAGTGGACCCCGGCGATCAAAGGCGCAATCCCCGCTTCATATCCAGGTGGCGATTGACGTTTCTGCCACTGGCCGAGGCGCAAGAATGCAGCGTCATAGTCGGCTTCGATATCTCCCGGCTGCTGCGACCGGAGCGCATCGACGATACGGCGCAACTGCCGCATACCCGTCTGCGGCTTGATCATCGCGGTCACTTGGTCCGAGAACGTGAAGAGCCCGACACGGTCGCCGGTATGCAACGCAACGTGAGCCAGCAATATGGCCGCCTTGATGCTCTTCGCGTGGAACTTGCCCGAACCCATGTGGTCCGCCAGCCGGCGACCGGAGACGGCAGCATAGCCATTGGGCCCGGGATACCCCAGGTCGCCAGGGGCCAGATAACCCGGAGGCGGATATCCGGGTGGTGGCGACGGATAACCAGGGGGGCGTAGCCCGAAGGTAAGGCAGGTTCTCCTCCCATCGAGGTCTGTTCGACCGTTGGTTCACCACCGTCCATGGGCGCCAATTGTGCAGCCTTCGCGTGTGACATGCGATGATTTGTCGACTGCACAGGGTGCGGCAAAGCTCCTGTGCCAACCCTTGCAGGTATACGCCCACAGTGGAACCGCACCGGCGACAAAGGTCAATTCATGATGCGAGCCGTCGTTGTCGACCCGACCAGCACGCAACGGCACGGTCGGAGACGCAAGCCCACCGCCACGGTGGAGATCCGCGAGTTACCCATGCCCACCATCCCAGCACCCGGCTGGGTCGTGGTACGGCCGCTGCTGGCCGGAATCTGCCCGAGCGATCTTGCCCTGGTCGCCGGCCGAACGACACCTTCACCCCTGGCGGCTTACGGCGCTCCAGGTCCGATCATCCCCGGCCATGAGGTGGTCGGCTTCGTCCAAGCGACTCACAAGACGCGCAATGCCCGCGAAGGGGACCGCGTCATTTTGGAACCACAACTCTGGTGCCGTCACAAAGGCCTGCCCGAATGCGAGCGATGCCGGGCGGGCGAAGGCCACCTCTGCGAGAACCGCGATCGCGCCGGGCCCATCTGCGATGGCCATGGGGTCGGAGCGAGCCTGACCACTGGCGGCGGCTGGAGTGAAGCGATACTCGTTCACGAGGAGATGCTGCTACCCGCCGAAGGCATCCCCGACCAGCGCGCAGTGCTGGCCGAGCCCACAGCCACCGCCCTGCACAAGGCGATGCGCTGGCAGCGCAACGGTGATCGTGTCGTGGTTGTCGGCAGTGGCACACGCACCCGCCTCATCGTCGCCCTACTGGCCCACCTCCACCCACACCTGGACATCACCGTCGTTTACGACACCCGCAGTGAGGATCGCCTCACCCGACTGGGCCGGACCCACCGCGAGGTCGGCACCCACCTCCACGTTGAATTCGGCAGTGAAGTGACAGCCTTCTCCAGTCTCGGCGCCGCCCGCGTCTGGAGATCAGCCCCGGAGCAGGTCCTTGAGTCGGCGGCCGATTTGGTCGGTGCCCGACGGCTCCGGGCCGGTGGTAGCAACCTCCCGGTTTTGGATCGCGGTTTCGACGCAGTGTTCGACTGTCGCTCCACCGAGCCCAGCGTCGACTTGAGCTTGCGTCTGCTCCGCGCCGGTGGCACGCTCGTCATGGCCGGACGGCCCGGGCGGCAGTCGGTGGACTGGTCGCTGGTGTGGGATCGTGAACTCGCAGTTCTCGGAACGTCAGGACACGGCCAGCTGGTGAATGGACGGCGAGCCCTGGATGTTGCCCGCGAATTGCTCGGTGATCCGAGCTTCTCCGTGGATGGTCTCGTCACCCACCGTTTCCCGCTCGCAGATATCGACAAGGCACTCGCCACCGCCCGCGCAGGCGCCCGGACAGGAGCGGTCAAGGTGGTGCTACAGGATCCAGCGGCGCCGCTGATCACCGGCATGCATGACAACGAGATCGCGGTGAACGATGACGAGCCATTGCTCGGCGCCGTCGCGGCCAGGATCCGCAACGAGGCCGAATAGGCGCGTCAGGCAATGGCTCCAGCACGGGCCACGCGCCCACCGGCGTGGGTTCGCCGCTCGTGAATGACCACATAGCCGACACCCGCGGCCAGAGCACCGGCAACCACGCCGCCGAGAAGCGCCCCACGCTGACGCCCGACATGCACGCCCCGCAATATGCGGCGCATGTGCGCTCTGCCTGCACCTTGGATCAGCCGGCTTGCGCTCTCGTAGATTCGGACCCGCTCGGCATCGCTCAGAGGCGCGATGTGCAAGGCGCGGCTCAACACACCGGCAAGGTCGACCAACTCGGAGATTTCGGGGTCGACTTCTGCATAACCGTTGAGCGCCTTGGAAAGCCGCTCAACGCGGAGGTTGTCTTCCGTCACTTGCCCTGGCCTCCTAGGAGTTCGTTGAATCATGTTGTGTCGTCATTGATCAGAATCTGGCCTGCTCGATTCGGTTACGGAATCGGTGCCCCATTCCTTGGAGCTAAGGGCTCCGTTGCCGGTTCGCTCGGACGGCAGTGGCGCACCCAGACGGCGGCGTAGCGTCGTCAGCGCCCTGAACGTGAGCAGCTTCACGGCTCCCTCGCTTCGCCCCATGATCCCCGCAATCTCCTTGTTGCGCAAGTCGCCGCCAAAGCGCAGCATCACGACTTCGCGCTGGTCGGCCGGTAGTTGGACCACGATCGCCCGCAGCTCGGCCGCGCTACCCCGCGAGACGACGACATCGGCAGGGTCCACCTCATCGCTTGGAAAGTGGTCGCCCAGTTCGATCCAGCCGGAACGACGCTTGGCTCGCGCGACCATGTTGGCGGCAACTCGGTACAGCCACGCCGAGTAGGGGACATTGCGCCACTGGAAACGCGGCAACTCCTCGTACGCACGAGCGAATGTCGCCGCCGTGACGTCTTCCGCCAGTTCGCGGTTTCGCGTCAATGAGTAGACGTAGCCAAAGATCTGGTCCACGTTGCGTTCATACAGCGGTGCGAAGGCCGCGCGATCACGCTGTGCCGCCAGGATGAGCTGACGCTCCTCCTCGAGTTCTTCGATCGATTTATGGGTCACGAAAACCCCTGGCATACAGCACCACAGGGATCAAGCTAGCAGGCCAACCTTCTTGCCGGCGGCCTCGAAAGCGTTGAGCGCACGGTCCAACTGACTTGGCGTGTGCGTGGCGGCAACGATGGTTCGCACCCGTGCCTTACCTTGGGGCACCGTCGGAAACCCGATACCCTGGGCAAAAACGCCGTACTCCATCAGAAGGTCCGACAGGGCCATCGCATGCACCGCCTCACCACACATCACCGGGGTGATCGGCGTCTCGCTATTCCCGATATCGAAGCCCAGCGAACGCAATCCCGCCTTGAAATGCCGGGTGTTGGCCCATAGACGCTCGATAAGTTCCGGCTCCTGTTCCAGGACGTCGATGGCGGCAATGCATGCCATCACGACCGCGCCCGGATGCGACGATGAGAACAGGAACGGCCGGGCCTTGTGTATGAGGTGATCGCGCACGGCCTGCGACGCCGCCACGTAGCCGCCAACCACGCCAACGGCCTTGGACAGCGTGCCGATGTTGAGTGCCACCCGGCCGTGGAGATCGAAGTGGTCGGTGGTGCCGCGACCGTTGCGACCGAGTACGCCGGTGGCATGCGCATCGTCGACCATCACGGTCGCACCGACCGCCTCAGCACGTTCCACCAGACCCGGCAACGGCGCGATGTCGCCGTCCATGGAGAAGACCCCGTCGGTGACGAGCAGAACCCGGCGGTAGTTTTTCCGCTTCGCCTCTGTCAGCACGCATTCCGCAGAGTCGAGATCCGCATGCTCGTAGAGAAGGCGGTCGGCCTTGCTAAGACGGATGCCGTCAATGATCGAGGCGTGGTTGAGTTTGTCGCTCACGACGCAGTCACCCGCTTCGAGCAGAGAACCCAGGACGCCCACATTGACCGTGTAGCCACTTTGGAAGGTCAATGACGCTTCGGTGCGCTTGAAGAGCGCAATGCGGCGTTCCAGTTCCTCGTGTATGGATTCGGTACCGGCGATGGTGCGCACAGCACCGGTTCCCGCACCCCATGCCTGCGCCGCCGCAACTGCGGCGGCGATGAGTTTGGGATGCGTGTTGAGGCCCAGATAGTTGTTCGACGACAGGCTGATGACGCGCCGACCCGCAATGACAACCTCGGTGTCTTGAGGTGTCTCGAGAACCTTCAACGGCCGGAAGAGCCCGTCACGCCGTAACTGCTCGAGATCTGCATTGAGAGACTCGTCGAGTGCCTGTACCGCAGCGGAGCGCTTGGGAAGTTCCGCAATCATGTCAACCCCCTCTTCAACTCATGGTCAGCGAGACCTTGCCACAGCGGCCCGACTTCATGAGCGCGATGGCCCGCTCGATCTCTATGTAGGGAAAGTGATGGGTGATGATCGCCGACGGGTCGATCTGCCCTGATTCCACATACGCCATGGTGCGCTCCCACGTCTCGAAGAGACGGCGGCCCAAAACGCCAAATAGCGAAAGTCCACGCATGACGACCTCGGACGACACATCGAGAGTGGTGGGGGTGTCGCCAATGCCCAGCAGGCTGATCCAACCACCCGGGCGCACCACCTCGATGGCCGCCGCGATGGCGGCTGACGCACCGCTCATCTCCAAAGCACAGTCGATATCACCGCTGGTGGCACGCCGAATCGCTTCTACAAGCGACCCGCCGTCAACTTGCACAAGCGCATCCGCACCCATGCTCGATGCCAGTTTGAGCCGGTAGTCGTTGCGATCGACGGCGATGATATGGCGTGCTCCTTCAGCACGGGCCACTGCAACCGCGGCACATCCGATTGGACCGGCGCCCAGAATGACCACGCCCGCACCGCGAAGGTTGCCATAGGAACAGGCGTGAACGGCATTGCCAAACGGTTCCAAGGCCGCGGCTGAAGCCGGCTCGAAAGTGTTGCTGACCGGCCATAGATTGGTTGCGGGCACGACGACGTACGGAGCAAAACCACCGTCGACATCGACGCCGAGAATGCGAGTCCTGGCACAAACATGGAAGTCGCCACGTACACACTCGGCACAGACACGGCAGACGATGTGTGATTCGACGGCGCAACGCTGTCCCACATTGACGTTCGTGACGCCATCGCCCAACCCAACCACATGCCCGCAGATCTCGTGGCCCATGACGCGCGGTGGAACCACGCGTGTCGATGCCCAGTGGTTCCAATCGTAGAGATGGACATCGGTGCCACACACTGAAGCCGCGGCGACCTCGAGAAGAACCTCACCAGGGCCAAGCTGAGGCTCGTCGACCTCGAGGAGGTCGAATCCGGGCGCGGCGGCGGCTTTGACAACGGCCAGCACTTCGCGGTCGATTATGCCCTGGCGGAACATGGCGGGGTCATCGGGCACGCCCTCGACGGAACGCGACCACGCACAATGTCACCGCCATGCCTGAGCCACAACTCACCGCGAGCGCCACAACCAACGCACCCTTCTCCGCCGCGACCGATGCCCACGAGCACCACCGAGACATTCAGGGCGGCGGTGCCCGCGCCGCCATCTTCGGCACCAGCGACGGGCTCCTCACCAGCGTATCGCTCATCCTCGGCCTCGCCGGCGCCCACACCAGCGCAGGCCTCGTCCGCCTCGCCGGCCTGGCAAGCCTCGTTGCGGGTGCCTTCTCGATGGCAACAGGTGAGTACGTGTCGATGTCGGCGCACTCGGAACTGCTGAAGCGTGAACTCGAGATTGAACGCTTTGCGCTCAAAAGCCGCCCGGAGGAGGAACGCCTAGAACTCGCAGCCCTCTACCAACAGCGCGGGCTTGCGGCCGAGGAGGCCGAATTCCTCGCCACCAAAATCATGCAGGATCCCAAGGTTGCGCTGGAGGTCCACGCTCGCGAGGAACTCGGTGTCGATCCCAACCAGACGGGTGCGCCAGTTCTCGCAGCAGTGCTGTCGTTTATATGTTTCATAGTCGGTGGGATGATCCCGCTGCTGCCCTGGTTCTTTGTCACGAACAACGCCGCAATCCTCACTTCCATCATTCTCGGAGTGGTGATGGCTTTTGGCCTCGGCTGGGGCCTGGCCAGCTTCACCGGGCGCTCACACTGGTTCTCTGCCGTACGCCAGCTCGGCATCGCCATCATTGCCGCTGCGGTCACATACCAGATCGGATCGATAGCCGGCGTCAAAGTCGCCTAACGCGTCTTTTGAAGACAATTGTCACGGGATTGTCCGTCGCGTGTCCCTTGCTGACGGCTAGGCTGGCAGCATGGTAGATACCCGTTACGCCCCCGAGGACGAAGAGCGAAAGGCCCGTACTGTTGTAACGGCGCCCCCCCTTGTCAAGGATCGCCAGCCTTCGGCTCCACTCCTGGTGCGCCTAACAATGCCGCCCCGCAGCATCAAGTATTCCAATCGTGCGGTAGCGCTCGTGATGCGCATAGCGATTCCGAAGCGCGGCTGGGGACGCAAGCGCAACGGCGATTTCAGCCCCCTCAAGGCGTTGCAACAAGTCGTCCGGCGCCCCATCGTCGCAACGATGCTGGGCATGGCCGGCGTGGCCGTCGCCATGGGCACTCTGACCGCGCTTTGGTTTCCGCTGACCCTCGCCAGTCTGTATGGCCTTACAAAGACCCCCAAACTCTATCGCGCCTACAAAGAATTTAAGCGCAACGTCTTTGGCAACACCCTTGACATGGCAAAGCGCAAGGAGCAGGAACGCAAGCTCGAAGGTAAAACGGGTCCGTCCGCCGGCACACCCGGTGTCGACTTGCCAGGTCAGCGCCAAACTGTCGCTCCAACACCCGCCAAAGACATGCCTGGCCAGCGGCTTTACACCCTTCCCGACCCCCAGGCCAACTTCTATCTCGAAAAGCTCAACGCAGCCTATGCCGCCGCCAATCTCAGTGAAGTGCACGATATCGTCGCCCGAGTCGCGCACCAACCCAGAGGCGCCGACCACGGTGACCAGGCTCGGGGCTTGCGTAAGCTGATCGAGAATCTCGGCGCGCAACCCACTATGGCCTCTGTCCAGAGGTCCATCGACCGGGCACTGCGTCCACTGGATGGGCAATATGCCGCTCAACAAGCAGCGACAATGTCCAAGCAAAGCCCCTCCCAACGTCGGCACAAACTCCCCCAACTCGGGGCTCATAAAGGTATGACGCCGGCGCAGCAGGCCGGGCTAATGCAGTCGTTCTATCGCGGCGGCGGGGGCGCGATTCAGGGTGGTGGCGGTTCCTTCGGTCTCTGACCCGCCACCGCGGGACAGTTCCATATACCCTCGACGGTCGCTGAGATCAGTCGGCGTAGTTGGCTGGAATGGGGATTGCCTCGGAAAGGTCGAACCCGCAAGGAACACTCTCCGATTCGCTCGACGTCTCCGGCTTCACCTCTGGTGGCATCGGCGCAGTTGCCGTAGTAACTGACCTGGGCCGCGCAACAGCTTCTGGCCTCACCACCGGCTTGGGTGCAGGACGCACGTTTTCGACCGTCTCTTGTTCCACCTCCGGTGGCACCAGCGCGGCCATCGCAGAAACCGACCCGGGGCGATCAACGGCTGCCTTCACCGGCTCGGGCACCGCAGGCACGCCTTCGGGCTTCACCGCCTCCGCCTTTGCCGGCTCAGGTATTGGACGCGCAACCTCCGCCCTCACCGGTTCGGGTACCGGCAACACCGCATCAGGCACCGCAGGCGGTGGCACCGGCCGAACCTCCCCTGGCATTGCAGTGATATCGCGAACATTTTCGAGCAGAAGCGTCGCCGTGACCAGGTGAGTTGACCGGCGTCGATGGCTGGATTCGCGCATATCAAAATCAAGTTTACTTCAGGCTGATAATCGCCGTTCAGCATGTCTCGGTGCTGTAACGTAAGGGTCAAACGCGGACAATGCACCTAAAATCAGGGGCGTTCATGGACGGACACGAAGGAACGGTGTCACGCAGCGCCGATGACTCTTGTTCCAGGAGTTCTTGATGCAGGCCATAAACGACAGCAGAGCCCTGGGGGTACTTACACCCGACAGCGCCCGAACGGTCCTGGTGGTTACCGGCGACGGTGAGTTAAGTGTGGCACTGCGCGAGCGCCTAGACCGCGCGTACGCGGTCGTCAAAGACGTCCGCCCCAATGAAGGGCTCGATGGCATCGCTGCGTGCCGACCCTGGCCGTGGATGGTGGTAGGCAACGTGCCGGAACTGGAAGCCTCGGTGGTTGCGGCGTTACATGGCCGGCCCATCCTCCTGTTCTGGAAGGGGGCGGTGCCCGAAGCAATGCCACTCCACGCCCGCAGCTTTAGCACGTTTGGCGACCTTGCCGGCGCCATCGTGGATGCGCTGACCCAAAGCGTCTTGGGCATGCGACTCGCGATTGGACTGGGAGTGGATCTTCCCGGCAATGCCTATGCCCGTTCCGCCGAACTGCAGGCACTGATCGCCAACCATCCTCACTCATTCGACGTACCGCTCGACGCTTTTCGGTCCGCGGCACGGGTCCTTGCCGCCCACAACATCCCGTGCCATCCGGTGCGCAGTGTCCACGACGGCATGGTCAGCCTTGTCCAAACAACGGGAGCGCAGTCGTGAGAGCGAATGCCGAGGTACTGATCCTCGAGGATGACAACGAGAAACTGGAGGAGCTACGCCAGCACTTCATCCGCAAACGCTTCCACCCGCTCACCGCGCGCAGCGCATCTCGAGCCATGTCGATTCTGCGCAACAACCTCGAGTCGAGCCGGCCCGTCCTGGCGGTCGTTGACTGGGACCTCACCAAAGCACCGGACCAGAGCTACTCGTCCGCAGACTTCCTCTCGATGCTGGCACGCGAAGTGGCCGAATGCATCGTCGTCGTCTACTCCGCCAATGTCGACTCTTTTCGCGTCCGCAGCGAGATTCATCGCGCCCACCCGCGGGCCTGGCTTCATGACAAGCGTGAAGGCGACCAGTCTCTTATCGAGCGCATCGACCGCATGCTCGACCAGACCGTCGAGGATCTGCGCGTGAAGGACGGCTCGGTTGTGATCCACATTCCCAGCAAGGACGAACATCACCATCGCGAGGCCGTGCGTCTGGTCGTGCACTACCCCGAAATCGTGACTTTCCATTCCGACACCGCCACCAAGGCGGTGCGGCGTTTCGGCGACTGGCTTGCCAAGCACGAGTCCCGGGTCACGTTGGTGAGTCACGGCAACCGCAAGTACCGGCTCACCGTCACCAACAACCCGTGAATTCACCTTTCCAACGGAGTCGAGGCCACCTAACGTGATTCTCACCGTCCCCGAACTCAGCGAATTGCCAATGCCTGCAGCGGCGTTCGACCCCGAAGACGAACTCATCGCCCAGACACCGGAATGGACTGGAGCCAGTGCCGGTGCGGTCGCCTATCCGGTGCGTCGCAACCGCCTGGTCATCTGCACTAGCAAAGCCAACCCAGCATGTGAGCTTGTTCTCAGCCGCCTGCTGCACGCCATGGACGCGACCGCAGCCGTGGTCTCCGGCGTGCAATTGCAGCGGGTTGCCATGCTGGCGGCCTCACTGCGCATCGTGGCCGGACGCCGCCAGGCCACGATAGGAACCAGCCACGACGTTATCGACTTTGCCAGAGCAGGCATCACAGCCAGGACATCACTCGACGTCCACGTCGATGGTCGGCCGGCATTCCCGGTGCCCTCACCTGAAGTCGCAGCCCTTGTCCTGGTGCAATTTGCCGCCAATGCCGAACGCCACGCTCGGGTCAGCGCTGTCACCATCGAGCAGACTCACAACTCATTTTCCGTGGTGTGGGCCGGCCAATCCGGCAACCGGAGTGTCGTGACCGCGCGACAACGCAGCAGCCGCAACCGTTGGGGTATGGGGTTCTCGCGCATCGCTGCGGACACGCTCGGCGGCGCCATCTACCCTCCGTATGACCGTGACGACTCGATGGTGGTGTCAACCCTGGAACTAGGGCTCAACCGCCTGGCCCTACCGCTCGCCACAGTGGTAAACGGACGTATCGGCAAGGCGACGCGCCCCTGGGATGAGGAGACCGGCTTCGAGCCAGGCCGGGAGACCGCAGCCAACCCGCGTATCGAAAACGCCGTACGCGCGGCACTCGAGAAGCCGAACGAGATTGTCGTCAGCGATGGCTGGTGGGCACGCGCGGCTCACGACTTGGTTTGGATTGCAATCCCTCCCGACGCCATCATCGATCGCGCCAGAGACGTGCTCGATGGCATCGTCCACGAACGGGCACTCTGGGACGGAGTCCCTGAACCGGCGCAATCGCGAGTGTTTGCCCTGGCCTCCCTGCTTGGCGCCATGCTCGGCACCGCCCTACCCAGAGTCCCCGTCGACACCTGGAACCGCAAGTATCCCGAAATCGCAGCCGCATTCGGCGCAAGCATCCCTGCGCCGGAGTTCGAGGGCATGGGAGCCATTGATCCGCGAATCGTCGCGTTCCTGGCTTTCGAATTTGGCGATCGTTTCGAGACCGATGGCGACGACCTCTTCCTGCACGTTAGCGACGCCAAGCTCAACGACCCGTTCGTGCGCATCTTCCTGCAAGAGAACGACAACGCCCTCAAACTGAGTTGAGGGATTCTATGCAACGAGTTCGCTGCCGCCCGTAGTAATGGAGCGCGGCGGTTGCGGATGCGCCGGGGAAGAACTGGTTGCCGCCGGTCGGGGAGCGACCACAGGGTGGTCGAGACCCAACTGGCTCCACAGCAGACGCAAGCGGGTTCGCTGCCAGGCCACGAAGGTGGCCGGGGTGGAACGAACGCGGCGCCACCCCTCGGCCACCATGCCGACAATGTCGCCAGGCTGGCTGACTTCTGGAGATGTGTAAGCCCGCAGATCGAGCTGCTTGCAACCCTCCACGACTCGCTTGGCCAGCTCCTCGACGAGAGAATCCGGCACCATCTGGGCATAGCCCGCCGGCTTGACTTCGATCGTGGTTGGCAAGTACTCCCCCAACAGCTTCGTGACATCGGCGGCATCACGCTCACGACCCACGGCACGAAGAACCGCGACCATGCCTCGTACACGTGCTTCGTCAGGCGGATGCGTCTGATCGTATTTGAATGCCTGCGGCGGAATCCCTGAGATCAGTCGGATGTACTGATACCCGAATGCCGGTCCACAAGTGTAGGTGGCGACCATGTCGCCTACGAACTCATCGATCCATTCGCGCCAGTATTCGATGAATGGCTGCGCCGCCTGACTCGGACCGAGCGGCTCGAACGCCTGAGCCGCATAGTCCGACAGCACATTGACGTAATCCCCCAGAAGCCGACCACGCTCTTTGGTCAGAAGGCTGTGTGTCAACTCGTGGACGAGATTGGGATACCCCAGCATGCTTTCGTCCTCGCTCGCGGGCACCCGCATCAACTGAAAAGTTGGCAGGACCATGTAGGATGACATCGAGTCGGCGACCACCAGTGGCGTTGGCATCGGCCATTTGATCTGCTCGCCCAGCTTGCGCACTAGCCGGGTGAGCTTGCGGTCGTGCTCACTAAAACGTTCCAGCGCAGGAAGCAGGAAACTCTCGTACAGAGCGGCGCTCTGGTTGTAGCGCTGGTACAGGATGCGGTGCTGACGGTTAAGTTCGGGAAGGCCCAGACTGGGGTCCAGCAGCAGGCGCTGAACTTGTCCGTCGAGCTTCTCCAGTGCACGTTCCATGACTGTGGCATGGACCACGAGATCAGGGTCGTCGCTCACGGCATTCACCCGTTCCCGCAATGACGCGACACGTCCCCGAAGGTCCTCTAGCAGGCCGCGCTGGAACCCCTCCATCACCGCCTACCTCGACTCCGTCTCATGCGAGATGCGCTGAAAGAGATGAGAGGTTTCCGCGTCGAGTACCTGGGAGAGCCACTCCAAGATCGACAGATCCTCGTCATCGAGTTGTGCTGGCACATGCTCCAGATGCGCCCGAACACGGGCCAGATCGCGCTGCGTTACAGTAGCCCCACGATCATCTGTGACCAGGCGCTCGATTGACAACACGATGCCGCTGACAGTACGGCAATTCGAGGCGAACTGCTCCCCGGACACCTGATCCGCACCCGAAAGCCGGCGTTGAACCTTGATCAGGTCGCTGATAGCAACGGAGAAGCGCTCCGACAACCCGGCGGCTGTCTCGTACTGTCTAACGACGACACTGGCGCGGCTCAACTGCCACTATCTCCATTTAATTATGGCGGCATACTGCGCCTTTCGACAGGGGTTGTGCAAGCCCTAGACGGCGGTGAGACGATCGGCCACGTACAGCAGCATTGCCCGCGCCATCGACACAACGATTTCGGGCGACTGATTCGGGACCTGACTGCGCCGGATGGTAGAAATCGCACTGCGCAAGCCCGCAGGCGTTCGTGGAGCAGCGGTAAGCATGGCTTCAAGCATCGCGAAGTCGTCCCCCACAAAGCGATGGCCGATCTTGACGAGGTCGGCCAGGATCGCGGCAAAGTCAGGTGGCACAGACGGCGCCGGCTTCACATCGCCACGGCGACGCGCCGGAGCGCTCGCACCACCTGCGGCCGACCCGGCTTTGGACCTGCGCTTGCCAGTGGGCGGGGGCAATTCCGGTCCACTGCTCAATTCCGAACGGCCCGACAGCATGGTGGCAAAATCCGTGAGGGCAACTCCCGTCCCCGGCGGCATGAACGAAAGCGATTCCACCACCCTGGGCTCGGTATCGGCATCCGCCTCATCCCCACCTTTGGCTTCCGTCGGTTCATCTTCTCCGACGGCGGCCCCCAACCCCTCTGCAGCATCGCCAGAGCCCTCTGGCGCCGCGTAGGTGTCGTCCAGCGGCTGGAACCCGTATGCCTCGCCAGCGGTCGCTGCCGGCTCATCCTGCGGAGCCTCGCTGGGTGCCTCGACTCGGTAGGCATCACCCACATCCTCGGGCAGGCGTTCGAGTACCGTGAGCCGTCCCTCACCTTCTTCCGCAAGCAACGCCTGGATCACGAATATGTCGCTTCGCGGCGTCCGGGACGCGGTTGTGTAGGTGCCAACTGCACGCCCTTGTGAGAAGAGGGCAATCCCGATGACCTCCGGCGTCGTGACGATGACGGCGCGGTCCTCCGCATCCCCGCACTGCGACCCCAGAAACTCATCTTTGTTGATCCAACTCTTGTCGAGGTCGCGATGGACGATGCGATTGCGCCAGAGCACGGGCAGCGTCTTGAGGACATCCGGTTCGATCTCGTACGCGGACACGAGACCGTCGTTCTGGGCGATCATCTTCTCCCACGCCACGCGCCCCTCGACAACGCCACTGGAGTCAATGTAGATCGCGTCGTAGCGTTCACCTTCGTGGACCACCCCCGCAGCCCGCACCGAGGGTGCCTCGAGGACCACCAGCACCGTCTTCAGGGTGCCGATAAGAACGTCGAGGTGGACGACATTCGTGGGCACGTCGGACCACAGCGTGGGACCAGAGGGCAGCAGGGGAAACTCCGACAGGCTGTAGCGCAGTGCCGGCCCTTGGCGCTGTTCCAACCCCTCCCACGCAGTCTCTCCGACGGCCCGCAAGTTCGATGTTTCCAACGCCCTTCCCGCCGACGGGGCGGCACCGGCGTGCGCCATCGAGGCCAGGACGCCGCGGAGCTCCTCGCCGGTGCATCGCAGCGTCTCGGTCTGGAGCACGTCTTTGCTACGCCACGAGGCCTTGCCCGGATGTGCCAGGGACAGCGCAATCTCCTTGAGGGCGGCATCTCCCTCGATGCGTTCGTCGCCGACTTGAATATAGGCGTGGCTTGGCTGTCCCCACAGGAAGTAGATGGCAGCATCCCCGTCGTCAAGAACGACGGCACCACTGCGAACGAGATCCTCGGCCTCCTTGACGAGCTTGATGACCTTCGTGTAGCGCGTTCCTGCAGCCATACGCCTAAGTATGCCCGCCGAAGCGCAGCCGGGGGCGCTACTTCGCCCCACCGGGGGTTGACCATGATCGAGTCTCATATCCCCCGGATCCTGATGCAACGATCGTGCCCAATCGTTGCAAAGACCGTTTGGCGCACGGTTGGCAACGGTATACCTATACGCGCAGGCCCCACAATCTAAGCTCGAACCCATGACAACCAAGTTCAAGGACTACTACGACGTACTCGGGGTGGCACGAACCGCCACTCAGAAGGAAATCAAGGCTGCCTTCCGCAAGCTGGCCCGCAAGTACCATCCCGACGTCAACCACCACGATCCCGGCGCCCTGGAGAAGTTCAAAGAGGCCAACGAGGCCCACGAGGTTCTGGCCGACCCCGAGAAGCGGCGCAAGTACGACGAGTTGGGGCCGCAATGGGAGCAGTACGAGTCGTGGGAGCGCGCCGGGAAGCCGGGCACCAGCCCGTTCGGGACTGGTGGCGGCAGAGGTGGGCCGGAATACCGCACCGTCTCCGCCGACGAACTCGAGGAGTTGTTCGGTGATCGTGCGCCCTTCTCGGACTTTTTCAACACATTTTTCGGTGGCGGCGGCGGGTTCCGGGGTAATTCGCCTGCCGGCAGGCGTACGCCCGTAGCCCGCCGCGGCGAAGACGTCGAGGGCAGCGTTGAGATCTCTCTCGACGAGGCCTACCACGGAACCTCTCGCACAGTGGAGATGAACGACGGGCGGTCCATCCGGCGTGTAGAGGTAAAGATCCCCGCCGGTATAGCAACCCAGGGACGCGTCCGCGCCGCCGGCCAAGGCTCGCCGGGTAGGGGCGCTGGAACCCGAGGCGATCTCTACATCCGTGTGACCATCCGTCCCCACCCGACCATGACACGCGAAGGCGACGACATCCGGGTACGTGTCACCGTACCGCTGGGAACCGCGCTGCTCGGTGGCGAAGTCAGCGTACCCACCCCTAGCGGCAGGCACGTGAAACTGGTGATTCCTGCCAACACACAGAACGGCGCGCAGCTACGACTGCACGGTCTCGGCATGCCGCGGCTGCACGGTGGCGGTCACGGCAACCTCTACGCCGAGGTCGATGTCCGCCTCCCCGTGCCACTCAACGAAGCCGGGCGGCATGCGGCCGAGCAACTTCGCGACGCTGCTCAGTAACATCACTTAAGTTCGCCATGAGTCACCTTGCTCGCACCAGCCGCTGGTTCAGCGTCGTCGTTGTCGTGCTGAGCATCGCCGTGCCCACCATCGCCATCGCCACCGCCGCGATTGACAACTTCCCGCTCTTCAACCAGATCGTCGCCACCCGCACGGCCACGCTCCCCGCAACGCTAACACATCAGGCGTACGTGCTCTACAACATCAACCAGCTACTGGATCTCTATCCGGCTGCGACCGGAATCAAGCCTGGTTACACCGGGGACGCTGGACCTTGCATGGTGGGAATGGCCGTGCGTGACGGACACCGCCTCCTCAGCGTCCTCATGAACGCGCCCTACGACTTCCACCAATCCCGGGCACTTCTCGATTGGGGCTTTGGCGTCGAGGGAATGCCCTCGCAATTCCCGCCGGCGGCCTAGACAATGGGTCGCATGCGCGTCATCGGCCTCACCGGAGGTATCGGAACCGGGAAGTCAACCGTTGCCCTCCTGCTCGCAGAACACGGAGCCGCCCTGGTCGACGCCGACCTTGTCGCCCGCGATGTCGTTCGCCCCGGCGAACCGGCACTCGTCGAAATTGCCGCGCGTTTCGGGGATGCCGTGCTGTGTCCCGACGGAACGCTCGACCGTGTCGTCCTGGGCAACATCGTATTCGCGAACGTCACGGCCAGACACGATCTGGAATCGATCACCCACCCGCGTATCCACCAACGAATGGCCGCTCAGATAGCCGCCGCACTCGCAGGCAAGCCCCCCCTGGTGGTGGTCGACGTGCCACTGCTGTTCGAAAACGACCGTGCCGCCGACTTTGATGGAGTCCTACTCGTTTATGCCAATGCGGCAACGCAACTGCAGCGCATTCGGGTCCGCGACGGCCTCGACGACAACGCCATCCGTGAACGCCTGGCAGCTCAACTCCCGCTCGAAGAGAAACGCCAACGTGCCACCTGGGTCATCGACAACAACGGCAGCCCCGACCAAACTCGCGCCCGGGTGGACACGTGGTGGCGCGACAACGTAGCTCCACGTTCCGCGTAAAGGTGGATCTACACAGGGAAATCCTGTGCTACTGTCGTTTTTGGAGGTGTGGACATGGAAGAATTCGTCATCAAGGTACCCGCACCGTTTTCCGGTTTAGGCGACCTCGGCTTCAGCGCGCGCTACCCCGCGCAAACCTGGAACGAGAGGTTGCGTGACATCACCGTGATAATCGAGGGGCCCGCGCAACCGATGTCCCGCCTGGTTGAGACGCTGTCCCTCTTTGCCGACAAGGATCGTCTCGTCGATGCCACCGCCGACGACGAGGCATATGCGTGGACTCCGCCGGTGAGCCTCACCGACGAGGTCTGCGTCATGGCGTTTCGCGACCGCAGCCTCGTAGTCCATCCCGATGCTTCCCGAGCCGAACGAGGTTACGTCTGGAATCTGGTGCGACCGTTGGCGTTCACCTTCCTTCGCGACTGCGTTCGCATCGGGCAGTTACGGCTCGCCGAACGCATCGCCTTTGTTATCGACCCGGGCCGCCCACCCCTCGTCGACCTGGAACTGGTCCAGCAGGCGATAACCCCTGTGAACGGATCGCGCTTGCTCTTTGCCGCCTAAGCCTGGATCCCGGCTAAGGTGAAGGGCTCGCGGGTACCGCACCCGCAGGCAAGGGTGGCAGCGTCGGGGTGGACTGGGCCGTCGGCGGCAATGGCGCCGTCGGACAGTTTGCGGTGCCGACATCGAACGGGGTCGCACTGGGCAAGCCGCCAGGAGCCTGGGCCACCGGATTCACCACGTACGGTGTGTAGGACGGGCACGATTGGTTGGAGATGACCGCGTTGTGGTGCCCGGCGCTGATGAACAGGGCGACGGCAACCGCCAGCGCACCGACGATCACGGTGGCCACGAAAAGCACCGCGCCCCATTCACGCTTCAGAACGTCGTTCATACCATCAGCTTAGGATGTTTCGCTGCGAGCCGGAGGTTTGTCTCCAGCCAGCCGAGTGGCGTCCCCACATCGAGCAGTTCACCTTCGAACTCCACACCCCAAACCTCGCCTTCGGCGAGCAGGGCCGCAATGCCGTCGGTGAGCTGAATCTCGCCACCAACCCCCGGCTTGAGGCGCTGCAGTGCGGGAAAGATACTGGAGGGAAATACGTAGCGACCCATGATGGCCAGGTCGGACTCGGCTTTACCCGCCCCCGGCTTTTCCACCACCCTGGTCACCCGGTGCCAGCGACCGCGAGTCTCGGCAACTGTGGCGCAGCCATACCGTGAAATCTGCTCTTTCGGGACGCGCTTCAGCGCCAGGATTGGCGTGTGCAGTTGCCCGAAGGCCTCGTGAAGCTGGCGCAGGACCGGCGTCGCACCCACCGAGAGATCGTCAGGTAGCAGGCAGAGGAAGGGGTTGTCGCCGACAACCTCTGCGGCGCAGAGGACCGCGTGACCCAGCCCGTGAGGCTCGTCCTGGTGCACCCAGTCAAAGCTCGCCAGGTGATCGGAAGCGCGCACCGACCGCAACTCCTCGGTCTTGCCGCGCGCTTCGAGGACCGCCTCCAACTGCGGCTGCGGCGTGAAGTGCGCCTGGATCATCTCCTTGCCGGCGTTGATGACGACGACCATCTTTTGGGCCCCGGCCGCGACGGCCTCTTCCACACCCCACTGGATGGCGGGACGATCGAGAACCGGCAGCATCTCCTTGGGCAGGACCTTGGTGGCGGGCAGGAACCGGGTTCCCAGACCGGCTGCGGGGATGACGCAATGCAAAATCCTCATCTAGGAGCCTGTCCCAGTCATGCACCGCCGATACGCCGCACCGGCCGCCGAGATCAAGGAGGCGCACGAGGATCGCACCACGCGTACTTGCAGTACTCGTGGGAGAACCGCAGAAGCCGACGCAGATATCGACGTGTCGGGGTGGATGTAGCGGTGGTGCATGACTGGGACAGGCTCCTCAGCCGCATTGTCGCGTCTTGGAGGGGGGGCGTGCCTAACGAGAGAGCCGCATAGGGTGCTGGCCCGCCCGAGATTTGGCGGGGTGGGTACGCTTGCACACCCCATGAACACACGTGTCGACATCACCGCCGCCATCGCCCAGATCCTCGCCGAACTGGGGGCGAGCGAAATTGACCCCGCCGTCGAGGCTTCGGCCAAGCCCGAGTTCGGCGACTGGTCGACCCCCGCCGCACTGCGCGCAGCTCGTGTACTGCGCAAGCCACCCATCGCAATTGCCAACGAGATGTGCTCACTGCTCGCCGAGACTGATCTGGACGTCGTCGCCAAGTGGACGGTGTCCCCGCCCGGGTACGTCAACGCCCACCTTGCCGACCCGGTCTGGGTTCCGGCCGTGATCGCGGCGGCCCTGGCTCTCGATCCCGCGATCCCGCTCCACACTGGCGCAAGGACGCCACTGCGCACCCTGGTGGAGCACACCAACACCAACCCCAACAAGGCCGCCCACATTGGCCACCTGCGCAACGCCTGCATCGGGGACTCGGTGGCGCGAATCCTGCGCCGCATCGGTGGCGATGTCGAAGTGCAGAACTACATCGATGACACCGGTGTCCAGGTCGCCGACGTGACTGTGGGCGTACGCGAACTGGGCATGGCGCAACAAGACGGTGAGCCCTTCGACCAGTACTGTTCGCGTGTCTACGTCGAGGTCTGCCGGCGCTATGAGGATTCGCCGGAACTGCTGGAGAAACGCCGCGCCGTACTCCATGCACTTGAAGCCGGCGACAACGAGATGGCGACGTTCGTAAAGCGCCTCACCAGCCGCATCGTCGACTGCCACCTGGCAACGA
Source organism: bacterium (assembly GCA_014874355.1). GTDB lineage: Bacteria > Chloroflexota > Dormibacteria > Aeolococcales > Aeolococcaceae > JACWAJ01. Next base: position 18,919 of record JACWAJ010000076.1, read on the forward strand.
TGGCGCGGTTCGACATCGGCTACGACCTGCTCGCCTGGGAGTCCGACATCCTCCACCTGGGCTTCTGGCAGCGGGCATTCGAGCAACTCTCGGCAGCCGGTGCCATCGTCTCCGTGACGGCGGGCAAGCACGCAGGCTGCTGGGTAATGCCTGCCGACTCCGGTGATGTCGAAGGTGACGAAGCCAAGGTCTTCATCAAATCGGACGGGGTGGCCACATACACCGCCAAGGACACCGCCTACCAGCTCTGGAAGTTCGGCCTGCTGGGCAAGGACTTCCGCTACCGCACTTGGCCGGGTGTCGAGGGACTCACGACCACCACCAGCAACGACGGAGACGTCGATGCCGACGCTCGCTTCGGCGGTGCCCGCCAGGTGGTCAATGTAATCGACTCGCGTCAGGCATACCCCCAGGGAATCGTCAAACGCGCACTCGCACGCCTCGGACACGCGGAGGCCGCGAAACGTTCGATCCACCTCGCCTACGAGGTTGTCGCACTGTCGCCTGGCGCCGCACGAGAGTTGGGAATCGACACCAGCAATGGCGGAGAGAAGTACGCCCTCTCGGGGCGTACGGGAATCGAGGTGCGCGCCGACGAATTGCTGGACCGGGCCATCGAACACGTCCGCGCCAAGGCCGCAACCGCAGATGACGCCACCGTCCGCTGCGTCGCAGCCGGAGCCGTCCGTTACTACCTGCAACGGTTCACGCTCACACAGATAATCGCGTTTGACTTCGACGAGGCGCTACGCACCAACGGAGACAGCGGCGTCTACCTGCAGTACGCCCATGCCCGGGCAGCAGGCATCCTGCGCAAGGTCGCCGACGACGGTGGCGCGTTGTCAGTGCCTCAGTCGCTCGAACCTGTCGAACGTGCGCTACTCCACTGTCTCGACGCGTACCGCTACGCGCTCACCGACGCAGCGGCGCAACTGGCCCCGTCAGTGCTCTGTAACTACACGTTCACGCTGGCTGCCACGCTCAGCGATTTCTACGAACACACACCCGCCATGGTTCGCGAACAGGACGCGACGGTACGACGCTTCCGGCGTCATCTGGTAGCCGCCACCAAAGCGACCCTGGCCGACGCCTTGCATACGCTGGGAATCGCCGCACCCGACGCGTTCTAAAGTCGGCGCCTGATCAGGCGCCGACTCC
>JACWAJ010000010.1 GCA_014874355.1 bacterium
CGCCAATTCGCATCTCCTCACCCTCAGAAATCTCCCGAGGAGTAGCCCCCTCGGTCAGATTCCTTGTTGAGGGAACGTTGGACCGAAAGTCAGATTTTGGCTGAGGGAATACGAGGTCTTGATCTAGCCTACCGTTCTTGCTACCATAAGGAGGATGAATCGTATGAAGATTAGTGTGAGTGTTGATCCGGAGTTGATGCACGCAGTTGACGCCTATGTCGTGGCGCACAAGGGGGCCGATCGGAGCAAGATCATCGATCAGGCTCTGGGCTACTGGACGGCCGCGCAACAGGATGCGGCGATGGAAGCCCAATTTGCGGATTCGGCCGAACCATCGCAAACAGAATTGGAATCGTGGCGTTCGATCCGACGTGCTGCCGCGATGCGCCGGCTTCCCAAGGCTTAAACGGTGGCTGGAGTCTCTGTACCTCCTCAACGGGGAGAGATTTGGATGGTGTTCACGCCGGGTCAGCCTGACGACCCGCATCAGCCTCGACCCGCATTGGTTGTCTCTGAAAACGTGCGCAACCGAGTCCGCGACGATCTCATCGTCATTCCAGTATTTTCCAAGGGTCGTTTGGGGCCGACCAGGGTTCCCTTGCCCAAGGGCGCGGGCGGGTTGCCGCATGCAAGTGTGCTCTATTGCGAGGAGATCACGACAATCGATCGGGATTTCCTGCATCGTGGTCCGCTCGGATCAAGGCTGAACGCCACCGCCATGGACGCGGTGGTTCGTGGCATCCGCCGGACAGTTGGGGAGATCGTGCCGTAGCCGCAGCTCATCCGCCCATCCTCGCCTATACGAGCGTCAGCTTCCGCGGTCCTTTGCGCTTCCTAATGAGATAAGCTATGCGGCGATGGTTGAGACAGGTGCCGACAGTTCAACCGCTGAGGGCGTTCGCCTGTTGCAGGTGGACGTGGTTCTGTTCACACTCCTTGGAGCCGAACTGAGCGTGCTGCTGCGTCGCCGCGTACAGCCGCCATTTCCGGACTTCTGGGCTCTTCCCGGTGCTCCCGCCCGCCCGGGCATGGCTCTCGACGAGCAGGCCCACCGGCTGGTGGAGGAACTGACAGATGTGCGAGGCGGCTGGATCGACCAGTTGAAGACCTTCGACCGGCCCGAGCGCCGGGATCCGTTGGGAACGGTCGTCGTACCGGGCCGGGATCCGCGGGGTGACGTGGTGGGTGTCAGCTACATTTCCATGGTTCCCGAGGGACGTCTCGCCAACTCCGGCTGCGGATCCTGGCAGCCCGTGCGGCGGCTTCCGGTGGAGGTGGCGTTCGACCATCGCGAAATCGTTGACTATGCCGTGCGGCGCCTGCGCAGCAAGCTCGGCTACTCGTCGATCGGATTCCAACTCCTGCCCCCGGAGTTCACCATCAGCGAATTGCAGCGCGTGTATGAGGCGGTGCTTGGCCTCTCCATCAACCGCGGTAACTTCTGGCGCAAGGTCGTCGACCGAGGCGTCATCGAGCCGACCGGAAACGAACGAAGCGTTCGCGGCAAACGTGCCATGCTCTTCCGTTTCTCGGAGCGGGCCTTCGGTTTGAGGGAGGAGCCCGATGGTTTCGTCTGAGGCGACCCGGGCGACTGTACTACTTGCGCTCAAGGAGGATCTGGGGCCGGAACTGGTCGATGTGACGACCCGGGCGGTGGTTCCCGGCGATCTGCGGGCCGAGGCTACGGTGAGCGCTCAGGCAGCCGGCATTCTGGCCGGCCTGTCCCCGGCGCGCGAAGCCTTCTTGGCGGTCGATCCGCGTATCGCCTTCTCGCCGCTGCTAGCCGATGGCGATGCGCTCCTGGCGGGCGCCGTCGTGGCCCAGGTGGAGGGGCCGATGGCCGGCATTCTGACCGCCGAACGCACCGCGCTCAACTTCCTGCAGCGGCTTTCCGGCATTGCGACGCTGACCCGGCGCTACGTCGACGCTGTCGCCGGAACCCAGGCGAAGATTCTCGACACCCGCAAGACGACGCCCGGCTTGCGCTCGCTGGAGCGCGCGGCGGTGGTGGCGGGGGGCGGCTGCAACCATCGCTTCGGCCTTTACGACGCGATCCTCATCAAGGACAACCACATTGCGGCGGCGGGGGGCGTTGGCGCGGCGGTCGATCGCGCCCGCGGCCTGGGTCGCCCGGTGGAGGTCGAGGTGGAAACCCAGGCTCAGCTCGACGAGGCTCTTGAGGCGGGCGCCGAGATCGTGCTGCTGGACAACTTCTCCACCGATGCCATCGCGGCGGCGGTGACCCGGACCGGAGGTCGTGCGGTGCTGGAGGCATCTGGCGGCATGACTATCGAAACCGCCAGGGCCGCGGCCCTGGCCGGGGTGGACCGCATTTCGGTGGGGGCACTTACCCATTCCGCTCCTGCGCTCGACCTGCATTTGGAGGTTAAGCGGTGACAACGGCGGAGTTGGAGAAGGACGCGGCGATTTATCGTGACCGCCGGTTACCCGAACACCTGGAAGCGATCGCCGCGGAAATCCGCCGGCTGGCACGCGAGCGTAATGCGGTGATCCTGGCGCACAACTACCAGGTTCCCGAGGTGCAGGACGTGGCCGACCACGTTGGCGACTCGCTGGGGCTCAGCCGCATTGCGGCCGCAACTGATGCGGATGTCATCGTCTTTTGCGGCGTTCACTTCATGGCGGAAACGGCTGCCATCCTGAGCCCTCGCCGGCGCGTGCTGATTCCAGATCTGGAGGCCGGGTGCTCATTGGCGGCTTCCATCGATGCCGGTGAACTGCGAGCCTGGAAGGCCAAGCACCCCGGCGCCCTGGTGGTCTCCTACGTGAACACGACCGCCGAGGTGAAGGCGCTTTCCGATTACTGCTGCACCTCTGGCAATGCGGAGCGGGTGATCCGTGCCATTCCCGAGGACCGGGAGATCCTTTTCCTGCCAGATCTATTCCTGGGCACCTATCTGGAACGGGTGACCGGACGCAAAATGCACATCTGGCCGGGTGAGTGCCACGTTCATGCGGGCATCCTGCCGGGTGACATCGAACAGGCTCGCCGCATGCACGGCGACGCCGACCTTCTGGTACATCCTGAGTGCGGCTGCGCGAGCCAGTGCATGTACTTCTCGACCACTGGCGACCTTGAGGCCCAGCGCACGTACATCCTGTCCACCGAGGGCATGGTGCAGCACTCCCAGCAGTCCCCGCGATCGTCGTTTGTGGTTGCGACCGAACTCGGGATAATGCACCGGTTGCGGAAGGAGGCGCCCGGTAATGCCTTCTTTGTCGCCAGCGAACGGGCCATCTGTCGCTATATGAAGCGGATCACGCTCGACAAGGTGCTGGCCAGCCTTCGAGACGACGTGTACGAGGTGTCAGTCGATTCCGCCGTCGCCGCTTGTGCCGAGCTGGCGATCCGGCGAATGGTCGAGATCTAGGAGCGATAGGGGTGGCGGGATGGTGATGCGGAGTGCGGATGTCGCGGTCGTAGGCGCCGGGCTGGCCGGGGTGAGCGCCGCTCTCACCGCGGCGGACGCCGGAGCCCGGGTTCTGCTGGTGGCCGGCCCGCCGGGATCCTCGCCGAAGGCCCAAGGCGGCATCGCGGCCGCTGTCGGTGCCGATGATTCCCCCTATCTGCACGCCATCGACACCCTCGCCGCCGGGTCGGGGCTGGCGGAGGATCGTCCGGTCGAGCTGCTGACGACAGCCGCCGGCGATGCGATCACCTGGCTACGCGGCCTTGGGGTTCCTTTTGATGCCGAGCCCTCTCTGGAGGCGGCTCACTCGCGCCGGAGGGTTCTCAGCGCGGGCGGTGACCGCAGCGGCGCCACCATCATGGCAGCGCTGGAGTCGGCGGTTGCGACCAAGACCCGGATCACGGTGGTGCCGGAGAGGCTCGTGTCGCTAGCACACGGCGGCGTTCATCTGAGCGGGGGGGCGGTGACCGCGTCCCGGGTGGTGGTGGCGACCGGCGGTTACGCTGGGCTTTTCGAGCGCAGCACCAACGCGCCGATCTGCGATGGCTTTGGGATGCTGGAAGCGGCGCGCCTCGGAGCCAGCCTGGCCGACCTGGAACTGATCCAGTTTCATCCCACCGTCTTTGCAGGCACCGGCTCGCCCTTCCTGATCACTGAGGCGGTTCGAGGGGCAGGGGCGCACCTGCTGGACTCCAACGGGCAACGCTTTGTCGACGAATTGCTGAACCGGGCCCTGGTGGCCCAGGCGATAGCTGTCAGGGGCACGGCCTGGCTGGACGCCCGCCACATTTCGGGGCAACTGCTGCGCGAGCATTTCGCGGGGTTGATGGAAAACTGCCGGGCGGTCGGGCTCGATCCGGCGCGGGATCTGATCCCCGTCGCTCCGGGCGCCCACTACTGCATGGGCGGCATCGTCACCGATGTGGTCGGCCGTACCTGTGTGCCGGGGCTGTACGCCGCCGGAGAATGTGCGCGGACGGGAGTCCACGGCGCCAACCGTCTGGCCAGCAACTCGCTCCTGGAGGCTGTCGTCTTTGGACGGCGGGCGGCTTGGAGCGCTCTGGCAGATTCTGGACCGGCGGTGGCGTTGGATCCGCCCCATCCACCGCTAGAGGATGCCGGGGCCACTGCCACCGCTCGCCACGTCCTTGGTGAAGCTGCCGGTGTGGTGCGAGATGGAGCGACCTTGAAGCGGGCCGCCGGCATCCTGTCGGAACTGCCGGACGTTCCCGCCGCGCTGCTGTCCCGGCGCATCGTAGTGGCGGCGCTGGCACGTCCTGAGAGCGTGGGCGCCCATGTGCGCAGCGATTCCTAGAGCAGCAATCCCCAGTAAGGCGGCTAGCCAACCAGAGTGATGTCGATGCCGGTGGTTGGTTTTAGGCCTGCTCCAACCTGATCGGGGGTGCCGCTGCGGTTGCCGCCCCAGGCAAAGACGGCGCCGTCGGACCTGAGTGCCAGGCTGTGTGCGTAGCTGGCGGAGACGGCGACCACTCCCGTCAGCCCCTTGACACGTACCGGTGTATTGCGCTCCGTAGTGGTGCTGTCGCCGAGGTTGCCACTGTTATTGGCGCCCCCCGCCATCGGTATGTTGGCGTTGCCACCGGCGCCGGCTGTGGCGCAGGCGCCGATTCTCCGCTTCATGCAAGGTCTCCGAGAACGGGATGTATGTCGGTCGAATGGGGGCAAGTATGAGCCACTGCTCACTCGTTGGTTGCGGGTCTTGACAGGAGTGGCGATTGACCGGCGATACCGGCAAGTATCGCCACTGATCCGGTGATCCCGAAGGCCCATCCGGCTCCGGCCAGGGTGTAAAGGACGCCCATGCCCACGCTGGCGACCAGATCTCCGACTCCGTTGGTCTCCCCGAGGAGACCGAAACCGCGTCCGCGGACTGCAATCGGCAGGTAGGTGGACGCCAGGGTCGGCTCGAGAGCGTCCACGATGCCCATGTAGAGACCGGCGGACAGGAAGAGCACACCAAGCAGCGCGATGGAGGTCGTGCCGGCGGCAAACCCCCACGCGATCAGGCCGAAGAGGATGTAGCCGCCAAATAACAGGCGTCGCGGGCCAAAGCGGTCGGCCAGGAGGCCCATCGGATAACTGACGCTCGCATAGGCGATGTTGAAGACCACGTAGAGGGCAACCGCGATGGTGGCGGCGCGTCCGAACCCCTGGCCGGAAGTCAGGAGGTTGGTGGCGCGCAGGATGAAGAAGGTGTGCGCGAAGTTGGCGCAGCCGAAGAGGCCCACGATCATCAGCAACCGGCGGTAGCGCGGGTCGCGGAGCGGGTGCGTGGGCTGAGCCTGTGGGCGCGCTTGCGCCACAGGGCGGCGGTGGCGGATTCCGACGATGACGACGATCACCGATGCGACGCCCGGGATTGCGGCCAGGAGGATCGTAGGCCGCAATCCCACGCCGAGGGCAAGCAGCAGAGCGGCGCACGCCGGCCCCGCAATGGCACCAATGGTGTCCATGGCGCGGTGGTATCCGAATGCCCGCCCCCGTCCACCCGGCGAAGCCTCGGTGGTCAGCAGTACGTTGCGAGGGGCCTCGCGCAAGCCGCGCCCCATCCAAGCGGCGGTGCGGAGTCCCAGCACCTGGCCCCATGCGGTCGCAATGCCGGTGAGGGGTTTGAGGATCGCGGTCGTCGTATATCCGACAATCAGGATGGGTTTGATGGGGCGCCGGTCGGCCAGCGAACCTCCGAGGTACTTCACTCCGGAACTGGCGGAGTCGGAGATGCCTTCGATCAGACCCAGCGCGATGGCCGGCGCGCCCAGCATTACCAGGAAGGCGGGCAGAACCGCGGTTACCATCTCGTGGGACCAGTCGGACAGCAGGCTGATCAGGCCAAGTGCACGGATTGTGGGCGACAGGCGTGCTCTGTGGGCTGCCTGTTCCACAGGAACGGCCGGGTAGGGGTCGGTGCCGGCTGGGTTCAAACCGGGGTTGCCGCTAACCGCAACAGGAGGGGCGCACCACCGGCAGCTCGCTCATGGTCTTCGACGCGCCACCACCGGCTTTGCGTTCACGGGCTTGGTCGCCTTGACGATTGCAGCGTGCATTCCGGGTACGGACTCGTGGGTCGGAGTGATGCTGATATCCGTGAAACCCGTGTCGCGGAGCTGGTCCTCGTATTCCTGGAACGAGAGCGCGCCCGCGATACAGCCAGCGTAGCTGCCCAGCTTGGCGCGGTCTTCTGGTGTGAGGTCGTTTTCCGCAACCACATCGGTGATGCCGATCCGGCCGCCATTCCGAAGCACCCGGTAGATCTCTGCAAATACCGCGGGTTTGTCGGTCGAGAGGTTGATCACACAATTGGAGATGACCACATCGGCGGTGTTTGCGGGTAGCGGAATTTCCTCGATGTAGCCCTTGAGGAACTCGACATTGCCCGCTCCCGCGGCTGCCTTGTTCTTCAAGGCGAGCGCGAGCATCTCCTCTGTCATGTCAAGCCCGTAGACCTTGCCGGTGGGCCCAACGCGCCTGGCCGACAGGAGGACGTCGATGCCTCCGCCAGAGCCCAGATCGAGGACCGTTTCGCCGTGGCGAAGGTCGGCCACGGCGGTGGGATTGCCGCAGCCCAGGCTTGCGAGCACGGCGGTCTCGGGCAGTTCCTCTTGCTCTGATACCGGGTACAACTCCGGCCCGAAGACGGGTCTGCCCACGGGGTCGGTCGTGCCGGACCCGCAGCAGTCGGTGCTGCAGGCGCCCGTCGCCTGGTTCAGGGCCAGTGCCGAGCCAGCGTAGCGCTGCCGGACTTCCTCTCGAAGATCGTTGTTTTGGCTCATTCACCGCTCCTTGTTGGCGTACAGAACGTACGGATTGATGATAAGTCAACATGGAAGGACCGCCACACCGCGCAGCGTCGTAGGTTGCGCGGGAGGACTAAGCAC
>JACWAJ010000011.1 GCA_014874355.1 bacterium
CCACTCGCCTCTATCCCCCAACCGCTCGCCCTAACCCTGGTCCAAGCGAGTTCCGTGGCTGCGCTTGCAATCACCATCCTTCTGTGGGTCCGTCCTCACACCGGACGGCTCCCGGGAGCCGCGCTCGTCCTGGGATGCTCGTTTGCCGGGGCTGAGTTGATAGCGTTAGGGCAGTTCGGCGTCGCCTGGGCCTTGATCGCGCTTTCTGGCACTCTAGTCGTCGCGCGCCGAGATCGATGGGCCCTCGCAGGCATCGTCCTCGGCATAGGGAGCATCAGGTTTGTCAACGCCTTGCCCATTGGTATCGCTCTCCTGGTGTTCGCTGCGCGCCATCGAGGGTGGCGCGCCTCCATCTGTTTCGTCCTCGGTGCAGGAAGCGTCCTGCTTCCCCCGACACTGGCCGTTACGCTGCTCGACCCTGCGTGGTCCACTGAGTACCTGGCAGCGCTCCGAGCCTACCCTGTCGGGACTGCATCCAGCATAGGCATCGGAGGTTCCGTGCTGCTGCTCGTCGTCCCATCCCTCTTGTGCAGCCTCTTGTTTCGCCGCGCGCTCAACGTCGACGTATGCGCCGCTTCGTTGTTGGTGGCGGCTATGTTTACACCTATGTCGGCAGCCAGTTCTTACAACCTCGTTTTCGGACTCCCGGTTCTCGCCCGTCTGGCAACTCGCGTTCCTGTGTGGGTGCTTGGATCGCTCGTCGCCTTGCCATGGATAGCCCTTGTGCTCACCGGGGCACGTCCGGTCGCATGTCTCGCGGCAGATCAACTGGCCCTTCTGATTGCGGTAACGCTTCTGATGCGCACTCACGATTCTGCTCGGCCCCTGATTGATGGGGGACCGGACACCGGCATCTACGCCTCCCTCTCTAGCCCGGATCTTCCAGTAGGCGGCCGCCACCGCCGGTGATCGCTGTTGAACGCGGTGGCCATCGACGTTATGAGTAAGCTCGCCGTCGCCCTCTCGGTTCCCAGCGACGCCCTGCTCTTCGACGATGGCGAGCGCGGACCCTCAGATGACCTCCTATTCCAGTTCGAAGCCATCCGGCAGTTGCCGCCAGATCAGCAGCAGGTCGTCCGGGAACTCCTCAACGCCATGGTCCTCAAACAAACGGTGAAGCGATGGGCGGATGACTCGTAGCCGCTACCCGGCCGCTATTGGCCCGGAACCATGCAGTGGTGTCCCGATCGAATATTCGGACACCACACGTACTCGCGAGCCACTTCCAGCCACAACTCCTTGGCCACCATGACCTCCTTGAGCGCCTTCTGCGGCGTGGGTCCGTGGGCAGAGCAATACCGCAGATCGGGGATGTCTGCGATCCAGCACTCATCCGCGGCCGATCGGGTGTTCCTCGCCACCGCCAGCCGCCTGCTGCCCCGCAATCGCTGGTGCTGTTTCAGGGTCAGGCCCGAGACTCTGCTCCGCTAGCATCGCGATCTCGTCGCCCGAAAGTGGATGCAACCACATCGCAAAGCAGGGCGACCGCCTTCGTCAGCGTTCCGTTGCACTCTGTTGCTGCACCTAGACATACCGGAGGCACCGTTGTCGCAGGTTCGGAGAGAGACTGCCATCGCGATGAGAGTTTCCATCACCTGCGAGGACTGCGGCTACCGGCACCGGCTGGAGCGGCAGATCACCGCACCCGGTCCGATCTGGATCGTCTGCCATAGCTGCGAACTCCCGCTCCAGGCCGTTCTCGAGTCTCCGGTCCCATCCCAAAAGCACGTTCCCGCGGTTTGGGCCGGCATCTTGGACATGGGAGCCGCGAGTTCTGGAGCGAACCCCAACCCCTCTGAAACGGGTACCGCCCGCTAGAAGCTCGACGGTCATCTCCAGAGCCAGGTGCTAACCTATCTGCAAATGGCCGTGGACACCCCAATAGTTCCCAAACAAACAACTGACGATGCGGCTCAGGCGCACCGCGATACCGGATGGGAGGTCGTCGTGTGGAACGACCCCGTGAACTTGATGGCCTATGTCGTCCTGGTGTTTCGCAAGCTCTTTGGACACGACCACGAAACCGCCACCCGGCTGATGCTGCAGGTCCACTACGAGGGCCGCGCCGTTGTCGCCAAACAGCCGCGGGAGCAGGCGGAGATCTCAGCCGCCCACCTCCACGGGTTCGGCCTCCAGGCCACACTGGCCCATCCGTAAACCCCTATGGCCCAAGTACTCCATCGTCGCGGCCGCATCCAGTTGCGCCTGGCCATTGACGAGCGCGAAGCATTGCTCCACGTGGTCGACCAGCTGACACCCATGCTCGGACAGGCGCTCAAGACCATGCCACGCGCCTATGCAGACGACAAGCACCAAGCCGACTTCGACCGCTGGGTGCAGCCCGAGATCGAACGGGGTCGCGATGCCGACATTGAGACCGTTCACGCAGCCCTCGCCGCCGGCGAGGACACCATGATTCTCACGGAACCCACGGCGTATGCCTGGCTGCGCGCCCTCAACCACCTGCGTCTGGCCGCTGCCGGCGTTCTGCGTATCGACAGTGACAACTGGGACGAACACATGTCCCCCGAGCAACGCAACCAGCCCGAATACCGGATGCTGACGCTGCTCAGCTGGCTGCAGGAAGAGTTCGTCGCCGCGCTGGAAGCCTGACGCCACCCAGAGTGCCGCCGCGGTCCACTAGCAGCCTGTCTCAGTAATGCACCACTGCTGCCTCCACTCCGACTCACCGATCTCGGCGTCGGCTTCTCCGGTTCTCCCACGAGTACTGCAAGTACGCGTGGTGCGATCCTCGTGCGCCTCCTTGACCTCGGC